>NZ_DGYR01000008.1:0-50651 GCF_002398425.1 Kocuria sp. UBA5001 | reverse complement strand
CAGACGCGTGACACTAGGTGCTCCCGCACCTGCCCGGGTACATCCCGCACGGCACCGGCGGCAGGCCCACCTCACCACCCGCCCTGAGCCTGGAGCAGCTCGACGCGGTGCTGGGGCGCTACCTCATCGAGGACTACCACTGTCGGGTGCACTCCGAGACCGGCCAGGCCCCGGCCGCCCGCTGGATCGGGGCCGGGTGGATTCCCCGGGCCCCGGCCCGGGGCGAGGACCTCGACCTGTTGTTGCTCACCGCCGCGACCACCCGCATCGTCCAGCGCGACGGCATCCGCTTCCAGGGCACCCGCTACATCTCCCCGGTGCTGGCCGCCTATGTCTCTGAGACCGTGACCATCCGCTACGACCCCCGCGACGCCGGCGAGGTGCGCGTCTACCACCAGGACACCTACCTGTGTCGGGCGATCGCCCCCGAACTGGCCGCCGAGACGGTCACCCTCCAGCAGCTGCAGCAGGCCCGGGGCGCCCGGCGCGCCGCGCTCAAGCAGCAGCTGCGCGCCCGGCGCAGTCTCGCCGACGCCCTGCCCACCGACGACCGCTGGGCACCACCACCCGCCCCGGCGCTGGACCCAGCGGAGCACATGCCGGCGGATCGGGCGCCCCGACACCGGTTGCGGACCTATGCCACCGACTGAGCCCGACTCCACGCGGAGCTTGCTGGGCAAGGACGACGACGGCCGGCGGTTCCTCTCCGGCACGTTCGGAGAGATCAACGGGCTCACCTCACCCCCGTATCCGGGCGCACCGGCGTTCTTGCCCACGCGGGAGCACCGCCGCTTCACCGAGTTCGCCGACACCGTCCGCGCCCACCGCTACATCGGCGTTTGCTGGGGCCCACCCGGGGTCGGCAAGACGCTCTCGGCCCGGCACTACGCCGGGGCCCCGGAATGGGAGCAGTGGCAACGAGACCTGGGCGAGGACCGCGGGCCCGGCCCCATTCCCGAGCGGGTCCTGCAGGCCCGCACCGCGCTGTGGACCCCGACCGTCAACGCCAGCCCCCGCCAGGTCGACCAAGCCCTGCCGCGGTCCTGCCAGCAGATCTCCTACGCCATCGACTACCACCGCCACGGCCGGGTCGACCCGTTCGTGCACCCCGAATCGCGGTCCTCCGGGCTCACCGAGCTGCTCATCATCGACGAGGCCGACCGGCTCAAGACGACCGGACTGGAACAGGTTCGCGACTACTACGACCGCCACACCATCGGGATGATCCTCATCGGGATGCCCGGCATCGACAAGCGCCTGGGGCGCTACCCCCAGCTCTACAGCCGGGTCGGTTTCGCCCACGAATACCGCCAGCTCACCCCTGAAGAGCTCACCGCCGTCCTGGTCCGCCGCTGGCACACCGACGGACTGGCCGGTGACGACGAGTTCACCCAGACGGTCGCAGTCGCCACCATCGCCCGGATCACCGGCGGCAACTTCCGCCTCGTCGACCGCCTCCTCACCCAGATCAGACGCATCCTGGAGATCAATCACCTGGCCACCGTCACCCCCGAAGTCGTCGAAGCCGCCCGCGACGCACTCCTCATCGGTCACTGACCACACAGGCCGGCCACCGGCTCCTGAGATCCACCAGCCAGACAGTGGCCTTTGGCAGCGACTCCTCGAGAAGGCCGCCGGGTCTGCGGCGAATACGGTCGTGCACACGACGTTGCCGCGACGACGTCTTGACCTTCCTCTCTAGGGGAAGGTGCAGGCTGGGCGCAGAGCGCAGCACACAGAAGGCCACTCGGGGCCTTCATCACGGATTTACGGAGGCCGGCCATGCCTGAGACTGGAACGCACGAAGTGGACCTGGCGATCATCGGTTCCGGCGGTGGTGCTTTCGCCGCCGCGATCCGGGCCACCAATCTCGGCAAATCAGTGGTGATGGTCGAGCGTGCCATGGTCGGGGGTACCTGTGTGAACACCGGGTGCGTGCCGTCGAAGGCGCTGCTGGCCGCCGCCGAGGCCCGCCACATGGCGCTGGACGCCACAGGACGGTTCCCCGGCCTGAGCACGTCGGCCGCCGGAGTGGACATGCCCGGGCTGATCACCGGTAAGGACGCGCTGGTGGAGGGGATGCGCTCGGACAAGTACCTCGATCTGATCGCCGACTACGGCTGGGAACTGGCCACCGGCGAAGCCGTGTTCACCGGAACCGCCGAGGACCCGGCGCTGGAGGTCACCGGAGCCGACGGTACCCGTCAGCAGGTGCGGGCGGCCCATTATCTGGTGGCCACCGGCTCCACCCCGATCGTCCCGGACGTCGAGGGCTTGGCGGAGGTGGACTACCTGACGTCCACCACGGCCATGGACCTGGACGAGGTGCCGGAGTCGTTGCTGATCATCGGCGGCGGGTACGTGGGCATGGAGCAGGCTCAGCTCTTCGCCCGCCAGGGGCTCGAAGGTCACCATGGTCGTGCGGTCCCGGCTGGCCTCCCATGAGGAACCGGAGGTCTCCCGCACCTTGATGGGCGTGTTCGCCGAGGAGGGCATCCGGGTGCTCCGCCGGGCCACCGTCTCCTCCGTGGCTCCCGACCGGGATACCGGGGAGGTGGTGGCCACCGTCACGGGCCCGGGCGGGCAGGAAACCCTGCGGGCGACCCGGCTCATGGTCGCGGTCGGGCGCCGTCCGGTCACCGAGAACCTGGACCTCGGCTCGGTCGGGGTGGACACCGGTGAGCACGGCGAGATCGTGGTCGACGCCCGGATGGCCACCTCCCACCCCAGGGTGTGGGCGGCCGGGGACGTGACCGGGCACCCCCAGTACGTCTACGTGGCCTCGGCCCACGGGGTCACCGCAGTGGAGAACGCCTTTCACCACACCGGCCAGGAGATCGACTACACCCACCTGCCGCGGGTCACTTTCACCACCCCGGCCATCGCGGCGGTGGGCATGACCGACCAGCAGGCCCGGCAGGCCGGTCTGGCCTGCGAATGCCGGGTGCTGCCCCTGGAGTACGTGCCGAGGGCGCTGGTCAACCGTGACACCCGCGGGTTCGTCAAGATCGTCGCCGAGGCAGAGACCGGACGCGTCGTGGGCATCACCGCGGTGGCCAAGGACGCCGGGGAGCTTGCCGCGGCGGGCGTCTACATGCTCTCCGCCTCGATGACGGTGGATCAGGTCGCCACCCTGTGGTGCCCGTATCTGACGATGGCCGAAGGACTCAAGATCGCCGCCCAGTCCTTCCGCACCGACGTCTCCAAACTCTCCTGCTGCGCCGCCTGAGGACCGGCCTCGAGCGGGCCGGCCCTCCACCCACGGGTGGAGCCAGAGGCCTTGAACATCGAGCACGGCCTCAGGCCCACGCTTCACGAGCCACTGCACGAAAGGGGTAGTCATGGTCCAGCGATTGGTCGTCATCGGCGGGGATGCCGCGGGGATGAGCGCGGCCTCCGCCGCCCGCCGCCAGCTACCCCGGGAGCAGTTGGAGATCGTGGCCTTCGAACGCGGTCACTACACCTCGTATTCGGCCTGCGGCATTCCCTACTTCATCGGCAAGGACGTCGCCGACACCACGGAGCTGATCGCCCGCACCCCGCAGCAGTTCCGCGACCACCACGCCATCGACGCCCGCACCGGCCATGAGGTCCTGGAGATCGACCTCCACCGCCGCGCCGTACTGGTCCGCGACCTGGCCGCCGGCCGGGAGAGGTGGGAGGGCTTCGACCAGCTCATGGTCGCCACCGGCGCCACCCCGGCACGCCCGCCCCTGCCCGGGATCGGGGCACACGGCATCCACGGGGTCCAGACCCTCGACGACGGCCTCGCCCTGCGCGCAGTGCTGGAGCAGGACCGGCCGGGCCGGGCGGTGGTCGTCGGGGCCGGCTACATCGGCCTGGAGCTGGCCGAGGCCCTGTGCGCCTGGGGCGTGGACATCACCGTGATCGGACGCCCCCCGGCCCCGCTGCCGGGCCTGGACCCCGACATGGGCGCGCTCATCGCCTCCGCGATGGAAGGCTTCGGGATGGAGGTGCGGATGGAGGAGACCGTCACCGGCTTCGACACCCACAACGGGCAGGTCACCGCCGTGGTCACCGACCAGGCCACCATCCCCACCGATCTGGTGATCCTGGGCCTGGGTGTGACCCCGAACACCGCCCTGGCCGCCCGCGCCGGGATCCCCCTGGGGGCGACGGGTGCGATCACGGTGGACCGCCGGCTGCGCACCGGCATCGAGGGGGTGTGGGCAGCCGGGGACTGCGTGGAGAAGTTCCACCGCGTCTCCCGCCGCCACGTGGCCCTCCCGCTGGGCACCCACGCCAACAAGGAAGGCCGCACCGCCGGAATCAACATCGGCGGCGGCTACGCCACCTTCCCCGGAGTGCTCGGCACCGCCGTGACCAAGATCTGCGACGTCGAAGTCGGACGCACCGGCCTCGGGGAACTCGAAGCGCAGGCAGCCGGGTTCGACCCCATCACCGCGGTGGTCGACTCCACCACCCGGGCCGGCTACTACCCCGGGGCCAAACCCATCCGCACCAAGCTCATCGCCGAACGCGGCACCGGACGACTGCTCGGCGCCCAGATCGTCGGGGAAGAAGGCGCGGCCAAACGCATCGACGTGCTCTCCGTGGCGCTGTGGCACGAGACCCCGGTGGAGGAGCTGCTCAACATCGACCTCTCCTACGCCCCACCCTTCTCCCCGGCGTGGGACCCGGTGCTCATCGCCGCCCGCAAGACCTGGCAGGCCGTCGAAACCGACCGCTCCCGCACCGAACCCGGATGACCACCGACCCCCTCCGGGTCAGGCAGAACTCTGCGCCGAAACCTTCCTCTACCGTGGAAGGCCACAAGACAGTCCAGGATCGAGGTACACCGTGCGGATCGGTGAAGCCGCCGCAGCGGCCGAGATGACCACCAAAGCCCTACGGTTCTACGAACAGCAAGGACTTCTCGCCCCGGTGCACCGCGGTCCCAACGGGTACCGCGACTACCCACCAGAGACCGTCGCCCGCCTGCAGTTCATCCGCCGCAGCAAACTCGCCGGACTCACCCTGACCGAGATCCGGAAGATCCTGCAGGTACGCGACGCCGGGCAGGCCCCCTGCGCCCACGTAGCCGCCCAGCTGGACCAGCAACTCACCGACCTCGACCAGCAAATCGCTGAACTCACCGCTCTAAGGGCCTCCGTGGCCGAGCACTACCAGGCCGCCTCCCAAGGCGACCCCACCCAGATCTGCAGCTACATCTGAGGCCACAGGAGTACCACAGCCGCCAATTACCTCTGCCAGAACACCGCCATTTACCGTCGACAGTCACAGCAAGAAGTCGTCGAGGACTGAGCTCGCTCGACGTACGGTGACGGATCCCCTTACGGGCATGCGATCTGGGCTGACGCCTGTGACCGAGTGTTCAGTGTGCGCTGTATAGTTCAGTGCATGCTGACTGTTGCTTCGCGTCTCGACGTGATGAACCGCCTGGGTCGTGCACTGGCCGACCCCACTCGATCCCGGATCATCTTGACCCTGCTCGACCATCCCGCTTACCCGGCGGAACTGGCCCGAGATCTGGACCTGACACGCCCGAACGTGTCCAACCACCTGGCATGCCTGCGCGATTGCGGGATCGTCGTCTCCGAGCCCGAGGGTCGTCGGACACGATATGAGATCGCCGATTCGCACCTGGCGCAGGCGCTGACGGCACTGGTCGATGCCACCCTGGCAGTGGACGAAGACGCCCCGTGCATCGATCCCGCCTGCTCGCTTCCCGGATGCGACGCAGCTGGGGAGGGCGCATGATCCTCACCTCGGTCTTGCAGGCGATGGGCCTGTTCGCAGCGACCAACATCGACGACATCATCGTGCTCTCCCTCTTCTTCGCGCGAGGGGTAGGCCAGCGCGACACTACCGCCCGCATTCTGGCCGGCCAGTACCTCGGCTTCGCCGGCATCCTCGGTGCCGCGGTCCTGGTGACCATCGGCGCCGGAGCATTCCTGCCCTCGGCAGCCATCCCGTACTTCGGTCTCATCCCTCTGGGCCTCGGCCTCTGGGCCGCATGGCAGGCCTGGCGCGGAGACGATGACGACGATGACGACGAGGCCAAGGTTGCCGGCAAGAAGGTCGGCGTGTGGACAGTCGCAGGCGTCACCCTTGCCAACGGCGGCGACAACATCGGCGTCTACACCCCTGTCTTCTTCAGCGTGGAACCTCTCGCAGTAGTCGCCTACTGCATCGTCTTCCTCGCGCTCGTCGCGGTCCTGGTGGCCCTGGCAAAGTTCGTCGCCACCCGCCCCCCGATCGCCGAAGTGCTCGAACGCTGGGAGCACATCCTCTTCCCCATCGTTCTCATCGGCCTCGGCATCGTGATCCTCGTCAGCGGCGGAGCCTTCGGACTCTGACGTAGCGGCAGCGATCCAAACGGCCCCGACCGGGCGCACCCCTCTCGGTTCAGACCGCGACACCTACCTGCAGCCAGTCCTGCGTGATCGCGGCAACAAGACCGCCACGGAGCGCTGCAAAAACCCCGCCACCAAGCGAACGAAGCCACAGTCGTTCCTCTCGATGAGCAGCGGTGGTGTCCGGTGAGGGTTCGGCTTACGGGACTACGGGTCATCGTCCGCCCGAGCATCCAGATGGGGGCATGGGAGCTCGTCGAGCGTGGCCGGCCTCGGGTGGCCCCGGCAGGTGCGGAACTGCTCGTGACCGCATCGGGGCGCTTGAGGTCCTCGCCCGCCACGGCTCTCACGGCGTTTCGGCCGCCGAGCCGGCGGGCCGGATGCCCTGGGACAGCAGGCTGCCTCCGAGGGTCACGAGCCCGGCGGCGAGGGTGCCCGCCCCCACGTAGATCAGCGGATACAGTGTGTTCGGTTCGGTGGCCCCTTCCCCGGCCGAGGAGAGGAAGAACCCTGCTGGCATGAGCAGCGCCGAGGCCGGGACTGCCCAGCGCGCCACCTGCCCGCGGATCCCGGACAGCCCGGCGGCATCGGTCAGCACAATCGTCGCCAGCCCGAGCGTGGCCAGCGACCCCGCGTGGCCGTGCCCGGCGCGAGAGAAGGTCAGTTGGAACTCGGTGGCGGGTGCACTGCCCTGGACGAGCTGAAGGATGTAGTTGCCCCCGACCTCGATGCCGAGCATGGCGAGGAGGAGGGAACCGGCGGCGATGCGGGAGGGGCGGGTCAGCGTGAACATGAATGGCTCCAGGTGTCGAGTGGGAGGACAGGGGGTACGGGCCGGTGATGGTGGTGAAACCGCCCGCGTTCTCAGGACGCGGCGGTGCTGATGCTCACCAGGACGAAGCCGATCAGCTGCAATGAGCCGCGCACGGCCTGGAACACGTCCCACCGGCGGCGCTTGGCCTGGAAGTCCAGGGGCACCTCGCCGCCCGGGATGCGACCCGTCCACAGGTTGAGCGGGACGTTGCCGAGGATCGTCACCACCAGGGCGATGGTGAGCACGCCGGCCGCGATCGCCAACCAGACGGTGCCGTAGCGCGCGACGCCGAGGCCGGCAAGGATCGCCGCCGCCGTCATCCCCACGGGCATCACCCGGCCGAAGGTGCGCAGCAGCCCTTTCTCCATCACCACTTGGTCCTCGACGGGCAGGCGACGGATCACGGGGTGGACGAGGGCGACCGATGCGAATTCCGCGCAGCCCACGAAGCCGGTGACGAGCAGTAGGGACAGGAGCAGCAGATCCACGGGATCTCCTCGATCGAATGAGGGCAGGGAACGGGACGCACAACAACTATGTGAACGGTGTCCACATCGTGGTGACGGTATCGTGAGTGTGTGAACACTGTCAACACCAAGCCTTACCATCACGGCAACCTGCGCGAGGAGATGGTGCGCATCGGCGTGGAGCTCGCCGCAGAAGGCGGGCCCGAGGCGGTCGGACTGAGGGAGACCGCACGCCGCGCCGGCGTCTCGCCCTCGGCTGCCTACCGGCATTTCCCGGGCCAGGACTCTCTGCTGGAGGCAGTCCGCCACACCGCAGCGGACGCCCTCGGACAATCGATGCAGCACGCGGTATCGGAAGTGGCTGCCGATGCCCCGGCGACGGAGCAGGTGATCGCCGCAGGCCGCGGGTACTTCGAGTTCGCGTTGAACCGGCAGATGCTGTTCCGGTGCCTCGCCAGCGGCTTCGAGCTGCCCGAGGAAGACTCCCGAGACAGCCCGTTCGCCCGGCTGCTGGAACTCGTCGGCGGTCTCAAACGGGAAGCTTCCGCAGTCGTCGACGACCATGCTGCACGGTTCGACGCGGCCGTCGCCCTGTGGTCCGCGGTGCACGGGATCTCGGTGCTGTGCACCTCCGGCGCGCTGCGGGACGTGCCGCAGCCACGCAAGCGCGAGCTGCTCGAGGTTACCCTGGCCACCGCCGTGCGCGGTCTTCGATTCTGATGATCAGTCGCTCACTCGGGCCAACGCCCGGGCGCTGCGCCCCGTCAGGCGGTGCTCACGGCAGTGGGCTTCAATTGCACCGCGATGACCTCACGATGTCCCGGTTGGGGATCGGTGAATGGGACAATGTGCTCATGAGCCAGTGGCCGGCGTGGGCGACAGAGCAGGTGCATGTTCAACCGCCCGACGAGAAGTGGCAGCGTCGCGGGGCGCAACTGTGCCGGGAGCTGAATGCAGTGCTCGCCCGCTGGTTGGTTGCCCCAACCGAGCACGTTGGATCGACTGCTGTGCCAGGCTTGGCGGCCAAGCCGATCATCGACGTGCAAGCCGCCGTCGTTGATCTTGACTGTGCGGACTCCGTAGCACAGGTCTTGTCCGCTGCCGGCTGGCACCTCGTCCCTGCCGACCTCGACGCCAGGCCGTGGCGTCGCTTCCTGGTTCAAGTGGTCGACGAGCATCGCGCAGCGCACCTGCACTTGCTGCCTGCCGGCAGCCCGCGCTGGGAAGAGCAGGTGGCATTCCGCGATGCGTTGTGCGCTGACCCGCCGCTCATGCATCGTTACGCGGACCTGAAGCGGACATTGGCCACGCAACACACCGCCGACCGTGAAGCGTACACGGAGGGGAAGGCAGACTTCGTCCGTCGTGTCCTCGAAGAGCAGCCGCGTCCAGACCAGGAGTGAGAGCCGTCCCGAAACCGGATCCCCTTACGGGCGAAGTCGGGTGTGGATATTCCTGCGTTGATGTCAGTCGAGGTGGCGGAGATAGCGTTCGGGTGCCTGGAGAAACAAGCGCCAGTTTTCGACGAGGTCGAGGTCATCGTAGGAAGACTCTCGGATGCCCCAGGGCCCTACCTCGAACAGGTGAGCCTCGGGAAGTGCCGCCAGGATCGGGGAGTGTGTTGAGAGGACAATCTGGGAGCCTTCTGCTTGGAGCTGGCACAGCAGGGCGATCAGGGTGAGGCATCCCGAAAAGGACAGCGCCGATTCGGGCTCGTCCAGAATCCATAGCCCGCGAATGCCCGACCGTGTACTCAGGAAGTCGAGGAACGCCTCGCCGTGACTGTGTTCATGCAGGCTGCTGGGGCCGATTGTTTCTAGGTAGCTGAAGTGGCCGTGCATGGTCTCCGCCCGCAGGAAGACCCCCCGCTTGGAGGAGCCCGGGCCGCGTACCAGCTGAAGGTGATCAGCGAGGTCGGATTCCGTAGGACGGGCAGCATGCATGGCGTTGTGGGTTCCGCCCTCAGGGTTGAGGCCGAAGGCAGCGGCCAGTGCTTCAACCACCGTTGATTTCCCCACCCCGTTGTCCCCGACGAGAACGGTTATGGGGCCGAGATCCAAACCGGAGTCCAGGATCTGGCGTATCGGCGCGAGCGTAGCTGGCCAACGGTGCCGATCCATGGGAGCCGCTGCGTGCTCTTCGAGCCGCCTGACCGGCAACATACTCATGACCTCCATACGCCCAGTCTCTCAGACTGCCCCAGTCGCCGATCCCCTTGTGGTCCTGCGAAGCTCATCCGGTTCCGTCACTCGCGGCAATGTGCCGCCACGGAGCATCTGAAGAACCCCGCCATATTGCGGACGAAGTCACACCGCCGGGTGCGCACCGGAGACGGGCGCAGCGCCGTCGCCGACCGACGCAGGGCGCAGACGTGGGGAGCCCCTCAGGGCAGCGGGCGGCCGCGCGCGGCGGTCCACAGCGCGTACCAGTCCTCGTGGCTCATCAGCTCAGCGGCTCGGGGCGCCTGCGCGCACGCCGCGATCCGTTGCGGATTCAGCGTTCCGACCACGGGCCGGATGCCGTACGGGTGGCGCAGCAACCACCCCACCACCACGGCCTCGGGGGAGAGGTCCATGCGCGCGGCGAGGTCGGCGACGAGCGCGCTCGTGCGCTCCCCCGGTGACGTCGCCGTCGTGCAGCCAGCGCTGTCGACCACGTCACGCGCGGCGTCACGGTCCACCGTCGACGTCGCGGACCCGTCCCCGGACGACGGCGCGGGCGCACCGGAGTACGCCCCACCGGCCAGGGCACCCCACGCCTGGATCTCGATGCCGTCCGCAACGCACTGCGCGAGCAGCCCCTGGGGGAAGGAGACCGTTGCACCGTCCGGGTGGTTGGCGAGCACCTGGGACTCCACGAAGTCCCGGTGCTCGAGGCTCATCTGGATCTGCACCGCGCTCAGCGGTACGCACATCAGCTGCTGCAGAGCGGCGACGTGGTGGGACGTCATGTTGGAGAGCCCCACCGAGCCGATCAGCCCCTCCCGGTGCAGCTCGTCCAGCGCACGGGCGGTCTCGCCCAGCGGGGTGAGGGGGTCCGGGCGGTGCAGGAACAGTCGCTCCACGCGGTCTGCGCCCAGCCGCCGCAGGGATCCCTCCAGGGAGGAGCGGATCGAGTCCCGGTCCAGCCGGTAGTGCACCGGCGAACCCGCCGGGCCGGTGTTCCCGGGGAGCTTGATCCCGCACTTGGTCTGGATCCGCACCGAGCGCCGCAGGGACTCGTCCTCCGCGAGGATCCGCCCGAACACGGTCTCGGAGTCCCCGCCCACGTAGATGTCCGCGTGGTCGAACAGGGTGATCCCGGCGCGGTGGGCGGCGTGGACGGCGTCGCGGGCGACGTCGTACTGGGTCGCAGGAATTTCCGCCTGGCCCCACGAACCGCCCAGGTTCATGCAGCCGTAGACCAGCGGGGAGCTCACGCGCGGCCCCCCTGCTGCTCGGCGGCGCGTCGCAGCCGGGCGGCCTCCGCGAAGGCCGCCGCGGACTCGTCCAGCTTGCCGGTGCTCTCGTAGAGGGAGCCGAGCTCGGTGAAGCAGTCAGAGCGGTCCCTGAAGGTCTCCGGGTCCTCCTGGTAGAAGTCCACGGCCCGGTTGTAGGCGGTGACGGCCTGGGTGGGGCGGCGGGTCGCGCGGTAGACGCGGGCCAGGTTGACGTAGCAGTCCGCCTGGTCCCTCGGGTCGTGGGGCGCGTCCAGGTACTGGCCGAGGGCGTCCAGGAGATGGTCCTCCGCGGCGCGCAGGTCCCCGGTCTCCACGAGCAGTGAGCCCAGAATCAGGTGGGCGCGCGCCTTGTGCCTGCCGCTGTCCTCCAGCCCGGCGAAGTGCTCCAGTGCCTTGCCGTACTCCACGACCGCCCTGCTGGTCTGCTCCGTGACCACGTAGACGTGGCCCAGGTTGTAGTGGCACGCGGCGAGCTCCCGCTCGGTGCCCTCACCCTCGCGGAACAGCTCGATGGCCTGGCGGTACGCGGTCTCCGCGAGGGCGTGGTCACCGCGGTCCTCCGCGTCCAGGGCTCGTGTGAAGTATCCGTTGCCGTCGTCCGAGTAACTCATCCCAGCATCCTCCCGTGGCCCGTCAGGGTTTAAGAATGCTACATGCGCGGGGCCCGCAGGAACCCTGCTGATAGTCTCGGTCGTACACTCTCTCTGGCCCTCTGGAGGACACGATGGCAGCACAGAACACCACGCCGGGACAGACCCCGCATGGGCCGCACCACTCGGACGCCACGGAGCGCGACGCCGCCTCGGTGGTCCGCCACGAGGAGCGGCTCGTGATCCACCGCGAGCAGGAGCAGGCGGGCCGCGCCCGGCTGCGCAAGTACGTGGTGAGCGAGCCCGTGCGCCAGGAGGTCACCGTGGCCACCGAGGAGCCGGACGTGGTGCGCACCGCCGTCACGGCCGAGGAGCGCCAGGCGTTCCTGGACGGACGGGAGCTGGCGGTCGGGGAGGACGAGGTCATCCTCTACCGCACCGAGCCCGTGGTGCAGACCGTGCGGGTGCCCTACCAGCGGGTGCGGCTCGTCGCCCGGCGCGTGGAGCACACGGAGGTCGTGGAGGACACTCTGCGCAAGGAGCGCGTGGACATCGAGACGCAGGAGGACCCGCGCGTCTGAGGGCGGGTCGCCGGTTCGGGGGCGGTGCCGGTGCTTGAGGCGGCGTCGCTGCACGGCCTGACGATGCATTACGTCGGTACGGCACGACGACGCCGCCGGGCCTGTCTGCGCACGGGGGTAGGTTGGGCGGGTGACTGAAACGACCCTGACACTGATCCGCCACGGCCAGACCGACTGGAACCTGCAGGGGCGGCTGCAGGGCCGTTCCGACATCCCCCTCAACGAGACCGGCCGGGAGCAGGCGCGCGAGGTCGGCCGTGAACTCGCCGCCTCCGGACGGCACTGGGACGTGCTCGTCTCGTCCCCGCTGGCACGGGCACGGGAGACCGCGCAGCTGATCGGCGAGCAGCTCGGGCTGACGCTGTCCGGCACGTACGAGGACCTCGTGGAGCGTGCCTTCGGGGACGCCGAGGGCTACGACTGCACGGGCATGTCCGATGACGAGCGCCACGCCTTCATGGAGCACCACGGCGAGACCGCCGAGGACGTGATCCGGCGTGGCATCGCGGTGCTGCAGCAGATCATCCGGGACCACCCGGGCAAGAACGTGATGGTGGTGGCGCATGGGACGATCATCCGTCTCACGGTGGACCGGATCCGCGGCACCCAGCTGCACAGCCTGGCCAACGGTGAGGTCCTGGACGTCACCTCCGCCGAGGTGGCCGCGGCCAGCGCCGAGGAGTCCCGCGGCTGAACCATCGCACCGCGGTGATTCCCGGTGGAGTATGCCCACGGGAACCACGAAGAAGTCGACCACGGCGCGCTTGAAGCCCAGGCCGTAGAACGCCATGACGGGCAGCCAGATGGCGGCGATCTTGCCGATGGCGACCAGGAGAATGCGGCGGCCCACAGCGGACCAGGGCACGCGACCGCGCATTGCGGCCAGGGGCGTCAGGGCGAAACCGCCGGTGAGCAGCCCAATGACCATGAGGATCACGATGGTGATCCCGGCCGGGAACAGCACGAGAGCTGCGGAGGGTTCGGTGGCCTTGGCCGTGCCGGAGGCGACGGCCGCCGTCACCACCTCCGCGGGTGTCTCGTTGCTCATGGGTGCTCAGCTCTCTCGCGGCCACGGGCACGGCTGGTGCGCGGTGGAACCGGTGTGCCGGGGATCCGCAAGAGGGGAAGGCGCAAATCGGCGCCCGGAAGAGTGTAGGTCTCTGCAATGCAGGTGCCCGCCGGACCCGCTTCCTGGCCCGCGTGCTCCCGGGGCCCTAGGGTTAGGGGCGTATGCGGCAGTGTGGCCGTGAGCGAGACGGACGGACGGGGCCCGGCAGCGGTCCCGTGTGCGCCGTCCGTGGTGCCCGACCGGGCGTCACGTGCCACGCCGTGGAGTTACCACCAACTCGACGAGTCAAAAGGCGTGATGCAGCAGTGACCCCTCCTCCAGACACCACACAGGTCATCCCCACAGTGTGGACGCGACCGCAGTGGAGAGGCGCGCAGTCGTGGATCAACGAGTACTACCGCTCCGTGCCGGACGCGGACGTGGCGGGCGCGAACGTGCAGGTGCTCACCGAGCGAGCGGAGACCCACCGCGAGGTGGGGCGGGTCCGTGGTTCGGACCGCCTGTGCATCCAGGTCCGGGAGGACCACGGCCAGACGGTGCTGTACATGGTCACCACGGACATGCCGTTCCTGGTCTCCACGCTGACCACGGAGATCGCGGCGAACTGGGGCGGCGCGGAGCTCGTGCTGCACCCCTTGCTGCTGGCCTCGCGGGACGCCGCCTCGCACGAGCTCACCGCACTGGAGCGCGTGCCCAACATCTCCGCAGTCTCCTCCGGCGACACCACGGCCATCCCGTTGACCCGGGACCTGGTGGGGGAAGCCGCGGCGAGCGGGGACACCCAGATTGCCGTGGAGTCCTGGATCCGCATGGAGCTGCACCGCTCGCTGGACGAGTCCGCGCGTGGAGAGCTGCAGCGCCACATCGAGAAGCTCGTGGTGGACGTGACTCGGGTGTCCGAGGACCAGGTGGCCATGCTGCAAGAGGCCGGGGTGATTGCGGCGTCGCTGGACCCCCTCGAGGAGCTCACTTTCCCGGACGGCTCGCAGCTGCCGGACGTCCAGGCCGCCAAGGACTTCCTCGAGTGGCTGCGGGACGGCAATTTCGTCTTCATGGGCATCAAGCGCTACGACCTCGAGTCGGACGGCGACGACGCCGTGCTGCACTCCCGCCCGGACACCGGCCTCGGCCTGCTGCGCGAGCGCGGCCAGGAGGGCCACGCCCAGCGGCTCACGGGCCTGGGCAGCCTCCACGCGCGGGACCACCAGGTGGTCTTCGTGACCAAGGCGAACCGGCGTTCCTCGATCCACCGCCGGGAGTACCTGGACTACATCGGGGTGCGCACGTTCGGCCAGGACGGTGAAGTGAACGGCGAGTACCTGATCCTGGGGCTGTTCTCCCGCCACGCGTACTCGGTGCCCGCCCAGCTCACGCCGCTGGTGAAGGAGAAGGTGGAGCGGGTGGTCCGGGACTTCGGTTTCCTGCCGGACTCGCACTCCGCCCGTGACCTCATGGGCATCATCGAGGACTACCCGCGGGACGAGCTCTTCCACATGTCCGCGGAGGAGCTCTGTGAGACGGCCAGCGGGGTGCTCGGGCTCAACGAGCGCCGCCAGACCCGGCTGTTCCTGCGCCAGGACACTTTCGGGCGCTTCATGTCCGCGGTGGTCTACCTGCCCCGTGACCGGTACAACACGTCCGTACGCCAGCGCATCGAGGCCCAGCTCTTCGAGGCCTTCGACGCCGAGGCCATCGACTTCGAGGTGCGCCTGACGTCCTCCTCTCTGGCCCGCGTGTTCTTCCGGATCCGCCTGCCCTACACGGGCGAGGTGCGCGAGTTCGACCACGAGGAGCTCGAGTCCCGGCTGCGCGCGGCGGTGCGCTCCTGGCCGGAGTCCCTGGACCGGGCCATCGGCCTGGAGTTCGACGCCGAGCACGCGCTCTCCCTGAGCACCATGTGGGCGGAGGCGTTCCCCGGCTCCTACCGCGAGGACTACGAGATCGAGGAGGCCATCCAGGACCTGCGCCGCTGCGAGGAACTGTGGGGCCGTGACAGTGACCTGCCCGCGGAGGTCCGGGTGGCCGAGACCGGCGGCCAGGTGCGGCTGAACATCTATCTCACGCAGGCCCTGTCCCTGACGGAGCTGCTGCCACTGCTGCACAACCTGGGCCTGCGGGTGCTGGACCAGCGCCCCTACACGGTGACCCCGGCGGACGGGCGCGAGTTCCAGCTCTACGACTTCGGCGTGGAGCTGCCTGCGGGCGTGGACCCGGCGGGTCCCGAGGACGCGAAGACCGAGGATCTGATCGAGGACACGCTGTGCGCGGTGCTCTCCGGGCGCTCGGAGTCGGACAGCCTGGACCGTCTGGTGCTCACGGAGCGCATGGACTGGCGCTCCGTGGCGGTGCTGCGCGCATACGTGCGCTACCTGCTGCAGCTCGGCTACTCCAACTCCTTCGAGTACATCGCGGACACCCTCGTGGCCTACCCGGAGGCCACCGCGGAGATCTCCGAGCTGTTCTCGGCGAGCTTCGACCCGCAGCGCTTCGGGGACGACGACGCTGCTCGCGAGGCCGCCCGGGACGCGGCACTCGAGCGACTGGGCGCCGTGCTGGACGGCGTCCCGAGCCTGGACGCGGACCGCCTGTTCCGTGCGCTCGCGGACGTGGTCTCCGCGACCCTGCGCACGAACGTGTTCCAGCAGCGGCCCACCATGGCGTTCAAGCTGGACCCCGGGGCCATCCCGGCCGCACCCCAGCCCCGCCCGGCCTACGAGATCTGGGTCTGGTCCCCGCGCGTGGAGGGAACGCACCTGCGCTTCGGCCAGGTGGCCCGCGGCGGGCTGCGGTGGTCCGACCGCCGCGAGGACTTCCGCACGGAGGTGCTCGGGCTCGTGAAGGCGCAGATGGTCAAGAACGCCGTCATCGTGCCCACGGGGGCCAAGGGCGGCTTCTTCCCCAAGCAGCTGCCGGACCCCGCGACCGACCGCGAGGGCTGGCTGACCGAGGGTCGGGAGTCCTACAAGCTGTTCATCGCCTCCCTGTTGGACGTCACCGACAACATCGAGCGCGAGGCTGAGACCGGCGCCGCGCAGGACACGGCGTCGTCGTCCCGCGGGGACGCCACCCCGGGCTCCGAGGGCGGCGCGAGCGGGTCGGCCGAGACCTCCGGTGTGGCCGGGGACACCGTGGTGCACCCCGAGAACGTGGTGCGCCGCGACGGAGACGACTCCTACCTGGTGGTCGCCGCGGACAAGGGCACCGCGGCGTTCTCCGACACCGCCAACGCGATCTCCCTGGAGCGCGGCTTCTGGCTCGGTGACGCGTTCGCGTCCGGCGGGTCCGTGGGCTACGACCACAAGGCCATGGGCATCACCGCCCGCGGCGCGTGGGAGTCCGTCAAGCGCCACTTCTTCGAGCTGGGCGTGGATACCCAGTCCGAGGCGTTCACCGTGGTGGGCGTGGGCGACATGTCCGGGGACGTGTTCGGCAACGGCATGCTGCTCTCCGAGCACATCCACCTGATTGCCGCCTTCGACCACCGGGACGTGTTCCTGGACCCCACCCCGGACGCCGCGGCCTCCTACCAGGAGCGCGAACGGCTGTTCACCGCCGGGCGCACCTCGTGGCAGGACTTCGACCGGGACGTGATCTCCGAGGGCGGCGGCGTGTACTCGCGCCGGGACAAGTCCGTGCCCATGACCCCGCAGGTGCGCGAGGCGCTGGGCATCGAGGACGGCGTGGAGTCCCTGAGCCCGCAGGAGCTCGTGCGCCGCGTGCTGCTGGCCCCGGCTGACCTGCTCTACAACGGCGGCATCGGCACCTACGTGAAGGCCTCCTCGGAGACCAACCAGGAGGTCGGTGACAAGGCCAACGACGCCATCCGCGTCAACGGCGAGGACCTGCGCGTGAAGGTCGTGGGCGAGGGCGGCAACCTGGGGCTCACCCAGCTGGGCCGCATCGAGGCCGCGCTGAACGGGGTGCTGGTCAACACGGACGCGATCGACAACTCCGGCGGCGTGGAGTCCTCCGACCGCGAGGTGAACATCAAGATCCTCGTGGACGGCATGGTCCAGGCCGGGCTGCTCTCCCCGGAGGAGCGCGCCGAGTTCATCGAGTCCATGACGGATGAGGTGGCCGAGCTCGTGCTGCGCACCAACGTGGCGCAGAACGTGCTGCTGACCACCGAGCGCGCCCGCGGCGTCGAGTTCACCGAGACGTTCATCCGCCTCATGCACTGGCTCGAGGAGACCGCGGACCTCAACCGAGAGCTGGAGTTCCTGCCCTCGGACGAGCAGCTGCGGGAGCGCGCCACGCAGAACGAGCCCCTCACGGGCCCGGAGCTCTCCGTGCTGACGGCGTACTCGAAGATCCAGCTCACCAAGGCGCTCGTGGACAGCGACCTCGCCGAGGACCCGTGGTTCCACGGCACGCTCTCGCAGTACTTCCCGGCGCAGATCCGGGAGCGCTTCGGAGACGAGCTGGAGACCCACCCGCTGCGCAAGGAGATCATCTCCACGGTCGTGGCCAACCAGATCGTCAACTACGGCGGCATCGCCTTCGCGTACCGCGTGGTGGACGACTCCGGCGCGGACCTCGCGGACATGGCGCGCGCGTTCGTGGCGGCCATGGAGATCTTCGAGCTGCGGGACTACGCGCACCAGCACGCCCACCTGGGCGCGGACGTGCCCCTGGAACTGTGGAACCGGATGTCCCTGAGGATGCGCCGTCTGCTGGACCGCGTGGTCCGGTGGTTCCTGCACCGTCAAGTCGCGGACTCGGACATCCAGGAGCTCGTGAACACCTACCGGCCCGTGGTGCGCATGCGCTTCGGGACCGAGCAGCTGATGAGCACCGAGTCGCAGGAGCGCACCCGCGCGGAGGCCGAGCTGGCCGAGCGGCAGGGCGTGCCCCGGGACCTCGCCGTGGAGTGGGCCGAGCTGCTCGACGCCTACGCCCTGCTCGACGTCGCCCGGCTCGCGGAGTCCCAGGGCCTCACCGGCCCCGAGGGCGAGGTGGGCGTGGGGCCCGACGGCGCGGCGTCGTCGTCCCGGGAGGCGCTCGCCGCCACGAACGAGGACGGCGTGAGCGTGCAGATGGTCGCGCGCGTGTACTTCACGCTCTACGACCGCTACGGGCTCGAGAACCTGCTCAACCGCATCAGCGCGCTGCCGCAGACCACGCGGTGGGAGAACATGGCGCGGATCGCGATGCGCGAGGACCTCTACGCGACCCTCGTCTCGATCGCCGCGCAGGTGCTCGAGACGCCGGGCGCGGACGCCTCCGAGAAGGTCCGTGCGTGGGAGCACGAGAACGCGGACCGGCTCGAGCGGCTGCGCGAGGTGCTCGACGAGATCGAGTCCATGTCCGACACCGACGACTTCGGCTCCGAGCTCGCGGCACTGTCCGTGGCGCTGCGGACCCTGCGCGGTGCGCTGACGGACTGATCGCGGCGGTGTGACCCGCGCGTGACGTCGTCGTGGCGTGACGTCGCGGGGCGCGTACCGGTGGAAGCCCGGGTGGTGGTTCATGGAGCCGCCGCCCGGGCTTCGTCACGCCCGTGCGGTAGCGTGACGGGTATCATACCGGGTGGCCGCTCGGGTTGCCCTCGGCGTTGGGAGAGAACATGAACCAGAGGATCCTCAAGGGACTTGCACCGCTCGCCGTGGCGGGTGCGCTCGTGCTCACCGGGTGCAGCCAGGGCGGGGACGCCGACGACGCCGCCTCGGGCTCGGCGTCCGCCTCGTCTTCCGCGGCCTCCGGGGCGGCGAGCGGACAGGCATCGACGGGGGCTTCGGACGGGGCATCGGGCGGCGCTTCCGACGGTGCCTCGGCGGGGGCGTCCGACGGGGCGTCGGACGGCGCCTCTGACGGGGCCTCGGGCGCGGCGGGCGACGGCGCAGCCGGTGGGGCATCCTCCGACGGCTCCGGCCAGGCCGACGGAGCCGCGGGCAGCGGTTCGCAGGACGGCTCGGGTGCCTCCGGTGACGGATCCGGTCAGGGAGGTGCCGCCGCGGGCGGTGCTGCTGGCGGTGCCGCGGGGTCCGACGGATCGAGCGGGGCTGCGGGCGGCTCTGGTGCGTCCGGCGGAACGAACGGTACGGGCGGTAGCGCGGCCGGTGGTTCCGACGCGGCTGGTGCGGGCGGCTCCGGTGCAGCCAACGGTGCGGGAGGATCCGGCTTCGCGCCCGTCGACAACGGCACCGGGACGATCGGTGCGGGGCAGTACACCGTGCAGCCCGGGGACACCCTCGGCTCCATCGCGCAGCGCTCTGGCGTGACCGTGGCGCAGCTGTACCAGGCGAACCGGGACCGGATCTCGCTGCACACCATCCGCGCGGGACAGGTCATCACCATCCCGCAGGTGTGACCGCCTGACAGGAATCAGCGGCCCCGCGGCGTCTGCACCGAGTGGTGCGGGGCCGCGGGGCCGTGTGCCGCGCCGTCGCTCAGTCCGCCACGCGGATGAGGCCCTTCGCACCCCGTTCCGCTTCCGCGAAGGAGTGGTTCACGAACGTGTAGGTGCCCGCCTCGGGGAAGCTCAGCTCCACGAACCCGCCCTGCGCCGAGGCGAGGTCCAGGGCCTGGGCGCCGCCCGTTCCACCGGGGTTGTTCGTGGCGGACGGGGTGAGCTGGTAGGCGCCCTCCTTGTAGACGGTGTCGAACTGGCCGCCCACCACGTGGAAGCTCAGCCCCTTGGACGGCCCGGCCGCGAGCACCCAGATCCGCACGCGTTCGTCCGGGCGGGCGGTCAACGGCGCGTGCATGTACTGGGTGGCGTGGCCGTTGAACATCGTGAACGTGGGCTGCCCGGTCTTGATCTTCTCCGGGTCGACGACGGCGCCCGCGCCCTCCGGCACGTCCGGCTGGTTCTCGTCCGGGGCGGAGAGGTAGGTCTCGTTCTGCACGAGCAGGTACTCGCGGTCCACGGCCGGCAGGTCCGGCGGGTCGATGACCACCGCACCGAACATGCCCGCGGCGACATGCGTGCTCATGGGCATGGACGAGCAGTGGTAGAGCCAGATCCCGGAGCGCTGGGCCTTGAAGCGGTAGACCAGCGACTCGCCCGGGGCGATCGTGCGCATGGGCTCGTCCGGGGAGACGTCCCCGGCGTGGAAGTCCACCGAGTGGCCCATGGATCCGTGGTTCTCCAGGGTGACCTCGAACGTGTCACCCACCTTTCCCCGCAGCGTGGGTCCCATGTACTGGCCGTTGTAGGTCCACGCGTCCATCGTGACGCCGGGCGCCACCTCGCGGGCCACCTCCTGGACGTCCAGCGTCACGCGGTGCACGGTCTCCTCGGAAGCCGGTTCCAGCACCGGGGAGCGGGTGGTGAAACCCTTCCCCGGGGCGGCATTCAGGTCTGCCGACTGCGCGGGATCCGCCTCCGAACCGGCAGCGGTGCCCGAGCCTGCCGCGCCGCCCGCAGCCGACGAGTGGTCGTGCGTTCCGTCGCCGGACACCGCCTGGCCGTTCTCGTCCACGGGGACCACGTTCACGGTCATGCCCATGGAGCGGTGCCCGATCACCGAGCACCACCCGTCCAGGGGATCGGTCACGACTCCCACGTCCACCGTGGCGGTGGCTCCGGGATCGAGCCGTCCGGAGGTCGCGCCGTTGGCGAAGACGAGGTCGTGCACCATCGAGGGGTCCTCGTTGACCAGGGTGATGACCAGCCGGTTGCCCCGGGGCACACGGATCTCGGAGGGGTCGAAACGCATGTCCTCGCGGGCATGCATCGTCACCTCGGTGGTCTCCCCGGTGCCCTCCGCGGCGGACCCGCCGCCGCCCGAGAGCGAGAACCCTGCGGACTGCGGAGCAATCGCGATCCCCGCCGCCACGGCGAGCACCACGGTGAGCACGCCGGCCAGCAGCTGCGTGAGGGGGGAGGCCCCGCCCGCCGACGACGACGCGGCGCTCTGTCGTCTCGCGGAGCCGTCACCCTCCCGCTGGGTCGGGGCGCCCCGGGACGAGCTCCCGCCGTGCCCCGCGTTCGCTGGCTCCGCCTCGCCCGAGGAGCCGGGCGTCGGTACTGACCTGGCCCGCCCGGGACGGGACGGTGAGGCAGCCGCGTGCGGTGCGGCGTCGTCCTCGGCCGAGGAGGCCCGAGCGGCGCGTTCGGCGACCATGCGGCGTCGTGCGGCCACCGAGACCTTGGCGGAGGAGATCATAAGGGGGATGAAGGCCGCGAGCACCACCGCGCCCACGATGGAGACCAGCGCGCGGACCCACGAAGGCAGGACGCCCGCGGGCAGTGCGAACAGGGCGATGCAGAGGTTGGCGACCGTGGCGCGGTAGACGCCCGCCCGGTTCATCGCCGCCAGCGAGGCGCGCACGGCGGCGGGTCCGCCGCCCATGGTGGACGGCAGGATGTAGCTCATGGCCCCGAACAGCGTCTGCACCAGGAACCCGGCCACGAACGGGACGGTCAGGGTCTGCGCGACCGAGGTCTCCAGGCCGCGGGTCGCCACGAGCCAGGCTGCGAGGGCGGAGGTGACGACGAGCCACGCGACGCCCGAGGCCAGGGACCAGCCCATGTATCCCTCGGGGCGGCGTCGTTGGGCGGTGCGCAGCATGAGGACACCGATCAGCGCGGCACCCACGGTGTAGAGGGCGAGCCCGGCGGCGGTCAGCGCGGGGTGGCCGGTCAGCGCGAAGAGGGCGCTGAGCAGGCTGCCCGCGGCCATCAGGGGCAGGGCGATCCGGGAGAGCCGCACGGCGTCGTCGCGCATGCGGGTGCGCAGGATGGTGGGCCACAGCGTGAGGAGCGTGGCGGAGACCGTGAGGCCCACGAAGCCCAGGACGTTGACGGCCTGGTGGGCCAGCAGCAGCCGCGCGTGCCACTCGGCGGGCAGGTCACGGGCCAGAATCGCGCCGAAGACGGCACCCACGGGGAGGAAGAAGGACGCCGTGGCGTACCACCGCACCGTGATTCCGAAGCGCGCGGGCAGGGCCTCGCGCAGCTGACGCAGCAGGGCGAGACCGTGCCACGTGAGCATCGCACCGATCACCGTGGCCGCCACGACCGTCAGCCACCACCAGCCGCCCAGCATGCCCGCGATCAGCAGCACCGTGCCCGCCGTGACCCCGTAGATGCGCACGATCTGCCGCGGTCGGTCCGTGTCCGGGAGCTTGTGGTGCAGCAGCGCCTCGGTGAAGTGCTGGGACCACACCATAATGGACGTGGTGATCAGCCCCAGCGTGACCATGTGCACCATGAGCCAGCGGGTCTCGGGGATCCACCGGTGCACCCCGATCACCACCACCAGCGCCACCAGCCACCACCGCACCGGCTTTCCCGCGGTGCGGTGCCAGGACCTCCCGCGACGGGGCTTCGCGGCGGCGGGGTGCTCAGTGGCTGCGGGGGAGGGCACGGTGCATCCGATCCTTAAGTGGCTTCTTCCATGCCATTTTAGGCCGGGGCGCGGCGCCGGGACGGTGACGGCGGCGACGACGCCGTTGGGGGGAAGAGGACCAGCCCCGTCGTCGGCCACGGCTGGTGGGCGCCGACGGTGTTGTCGGGCAGAGTGGCCGGGACTCACCGGGGCGGGCCCGTACGATGACTGCGTGACCGCAGAGATCATCGCCACCGTGGTGGCCGTCCTCCTGATTGTCGTGGGCTGCGTGGGAATCGTGGTCCCGGTGCTGCCCGGCTCCATCACCGCCCTGGTGGGGCTGCTCATCTGGGCGTTCGTGGTGCGTGCCCCGGAGGGGTGGGTGGTGCTCGCACTGGGCGGCACCCTGCTCGTGGCGGGGATGTCCGCGAGCCTCGTGATGACCGGCAGCACCCTGAAACGCCGGGCCATCCCCAACCGCACGCTGCTCTTCGGGGTGGTCGGTGCGGTGGTCGGCATGTTCGTGATCCCCGTGGTGGGGCTGCTCATCGGCTTCGTGCTGGGTCTGCTGCTCTCGGAGACCGTGCGCAACAGGAACCTGACCACCGCGCTGGAGACCTCGTGGATCGCTGCGAAGGCCATGGGGCTGGGCATGCTGGTGGAGCTCTCCTGCGCGCTGCTGGCCTCGCTCACGTTCATCGTCGGGGCGATCATCTTCTTCGCCACGCACGCGTAGTCCGGCGCTCCCCGCCTGCCGCTGCGCCACCGTCCCGCGCATTTCTCGTGCAGCTTTTGACGTTTCGCGGGCCCCAGACGTCAAGAGCTGCACTTTTGATGGAGTGGGCGGCGGTGGGTGGCGCTCTTTCGACGGAGTGGGCAGTGACGTGCGCTTCCGTGGTGGTGCGAGCCCCTCGGTAGGGTGGCCCGCATGACTGCAACCTCACCCGTCATCCGTTCCGTGGCCGTGTTCACCGGAGCGAAGGATGGTGCCTCGCCCGAGTACGCGCAGCTGGCCCGGACCCTCGGAGCCACGCTCGCCCACGCCGGAGTCACCGTGGTCTACGGCGGCGGCAAGGTGGGGCTCATGGGTGCCGTGGCGGACGGTGCTCTCGACGCGGGCGGCCGCGTGGTGGGCGTGATGCCCGAGCACCTGGTCTCCGGGGAGATCGCGCACCCGGGCCTGAGCGAGCTGGAGGTGGTGCGTACCATGCACGAGCGCAAGCAGCGCATGGCGGACCTGGCGGACGCGTTCATCGCCCTGCCCGGCGGCGGAGGGACCCTGGACGAGTTCTTCGAGGCGTGGACCTGGCAGCAGCTCGGCGTACATGCGAAGCCGGTGGGCCTGTGCGGGCGCCGGTTCTGGCAGCCGCTGCTGGACATGCTCGACCACATGGTCACCGAGGGCTTCGTGCGCCCCGAGGACCGGGAGACGCTGGTGGTCGCCGACGGCCCCGACGACGTCCTGCCCCGCTTGAGCGGGTGGCAGCCGCCCGCCCCGAAGTGGCGCTGAGCAACCACCCCGGGCACCCCCACCCCTGAGAACCACCCCTGCAAAAACTCAGCAAGTGCCGTTCGGGGCGCCTGAAATGGCACGTGCTGAGTTTTTGCAGCACGAGTGACGGCAGCAGCGCCGGCAGCAGAGAGGGGCGACGACGCCGCTGCGCCGGGTTCCCTGCCTCGCTCGTGCTCCCGCGCCGGTCGCCGCCTGTGCGAAGCGCGCAACCCCGTCCTGACCGAGAACCGCCACAGGTGCAAAAACTCAGCAAGTGCCGTCCGGGGAGCCCGAAATGGCACTTGCTGAGTTTTTGCAGCGGCTGCGGCTGCGGCGGCAGGGCGAGGCGACGACGTCGCCGCGCCGGTCACACCCGCCAGGGCAGCGGGATGACCTCCATGTCCTGGCCGGCGTGCATGCCGTCCTCCGGGACTACCAGGAGGACATCCGCGTGGGCGAGTCCAGAGAGCATCGCCGGGCCCACCGCGGGCTCGGGGATGACCCGCCCGTCCTGCAGGTAGGCGGGGATCACGCGGGTGCTGCCGGTGGGTCCGAGCGCCGCACCGGCGGTGACGCGCCGGGTGGTGGGCAGGGCGTCCCCGGTGGCGCCGCAGATCAGGGCGTGGCCCACGGTGAGCAGACCCGTCATCGCGGACAGCGGTGAACCGGGCAGGGCGAGCACCACGGGCCCGTCGTCGGGCAGCTTGGCGAGGATCACGCCGTGCGCGGGCTCCTGGGCCACACCGTCGAGGACGAGGTGTGCGCCCAGCTCCTCGAGCGCCTGGCGGACGTGGTCGTCCTCGCCGTGGCCGGTGCCGCCCGTGGTGACCACGATCTCCGCGCGGGCGTCCAGGAGCGAGTTCGCTCCCATGGGGGACTCCGTCAGCGCGTTGACCGTGCCCTGCGCGCCGTCGGCCACGCGACGGACCTGGTCCACGTTCGCCCCCAGCTCGTGCAGCACGGCGGGCAGCTGCAGGCCGAGGGAGTCGCGCACCTCGCCCGGGCCGGGGATGCCGTCCTCCACCACGTTGGCGAAGCCGAGCAGCACGGTGACGCGCGGGCGGCGTCGTACCGGGAGCATGTCGTGCCCGGCGCTCGCGGCGAGTCCCAGGTGCACGGGGTTGAGCTTGCGCCCGGCGCGCAGCAGTAGGTCCCCCTGCTCGATCTCCTCGCCCACGGCGCGCACGTCCTGGTTCTTCACCAGGGGAGCGGCGGGGGTGGCGTCCTCGAGGGTGTCTCCCTCCTCCGCCTTGCGGCCGTGCTCGGTGCCGGCCGGCACCTCCACGGAGGGGTCCGCGGGGACCACGTGCCCCCGGTGGGCCTCCAGCAGCGCGGTGGTGCCGAAGGGGACGGCGTCGCCGGTGTTCACGTGGGTGGCCTCGCCCGCCGCGATCTCCACCACGGGCAGCATCCGCTTCTCCGGGGGCAGGGTCAGCAGCAGGCGCTCGTCGGTCTCTGCGGGCTGCGGGGTGCGGATGCGCCACGGGCCGTCCCCGGCCACGGCCCAGCCGTCCGCGGCGGCGGAGGCGTAGTGCGGCACGGGCATCTCGGCGGTCACGGACTCGGCGAGGATCTCGTCCTGGCACTGCGCGAGCGGCAGCAGGATCTCGGGCAGCGTCTGGGGGAGCCCGTAGGCGATGCGCCGGGCCTCGTCCCACTGCGCCCAGTTCACGGTGGGGGCGGCGGTGTCCTGGTGGGCCCCGTGCTGCTCGTGCTCCTCGCGGGCGGCGGGGTCGTGCGGGTGCGGAAGGCCGGGCATCATGTCTCCTCAGCGTGCTGATTCAGTGCAGATCGAGCCTGTGAACATCATCCCACGTGTCCACGTCCGCGGTGCTGTCCTCCGGCACCGGCGTCTCGGTCAGGTCCAGGTGCCGCCAGACGGAGCGCACTGGCGCGTCGGTCGTGGGCGCGGCGTCGAGCGCGCGGTCCAGGGCTTCCGTGCGCACCAGTACGGCCAGGTTCTCGCGGCGCCCCTCGGCGGAGACGGCGATCATTCCGTCCGAGGAGGACGTCGACGACGCCGCCCTGGCCGCCTCCGCGCGCAGCGCCGGCAGGGCGCGGTCCACGAAGGGCATGTCGCACGCCAGCACCGCGGTCCAGGCAGCGCGTGCGGCCACGGGGGAGAGACTTGCGGCTCCGGCCGCGATCGCCGCCGCCGGGCCGGAGAAGGGCGGGTCCTCACGGGTGCGCAGCACGTCCTCGGGCAGCGGCTGGTCCTCCGGCCCCACGACCACCACGGTGCCGAACGGGCGCACAGACTCGACGGTGTGCGCCAGCAGCGTGGAGCCCCGCAGCGGGAGTCCGGCCTTGGGCGTCCCGCCCAGCCGGGAGGAGCGGCCGCCGGCCACCACGATGCTGTCGAAGCGCGTGAGGATCTCGACGCCGGGGGCACTGTCTGCTGCTCCGTCGTCCCCTGTGCCGGCGTCAGCGGCGTCGTGCCAGGCCCGTTCTGACGCGGGGTCTGGCAGGGAACCGGGAACGGAACCGGAGCCGGGGGTGACCACGGCTCAGAGGGTGGACTCGGCGTCGTCGAGCTCGAGGTCCTCGTCCGCGGGGCGCGGCTTCTTGGGCAGGCCCGCGATCCGCAGCCCGCACTCGACGGCCAGCAGGACGAACGCGATGTAGTACAGGATCATCGTGGGGTACAGCGATGGGATCCGCTGGCTCATGCCCACCAGGGAGAGCACCAGCAGGACCGCGGCGAGGATCGTCACCAGCAGGTGGGCCGTGCCGAAGACGCCGGGGCGGCCCTTGCGCGCGAGGTAGGCGGCGCCCAGCGCGAAGAGGATGGGGAACAGCAGCTGCCCGGCGAGCGTGATGCCGTCCTGGACGTACGGGTAGACCCCCATGGCCTGGACGGCCGCGGTGACCACGAGCAGGAGGGGCGCGACGATCGACTTCATGAGACACCAGTCTAGGGGCGGCGGCGGGAGCGGTCCGACGGCGTCCGCGCGGGTTGAGCGGGCGCGCGGCCGGGCCCGAGATGCCGCCCGGACCAGGTCGAACACGGTTCGGGCGGACGATTAGGTCACCTAGGTGTGTGGTATTTCCGCAGGTCAGAGCGCTAATTAGGGAACATCGCCACGCCCGATTTAATCCGCAGCCGCGATGCCAAAAGGGCTTAGCATTCGGGTATGGCTACCACCCAGACCCCGGCCGGGATCGACGGACCGGCATCCGACGCGCTCTTGAAAATGGGACGTTTCTTCTCCCGGTGGGAGGAGACGCCGGACGGCCGCGCCGTCTTCCGTGAGGGTGGTCGCGCGGGTGACGCCTTCTACCGCAACCGCTGGAGTCACGACAAGGTGGTGCGCTCCACCCACGGTGTGAACTGCACGGGGTCGTGCTCGTGGAAGGTGTACGTCAAGGACGGCATCATCACGTGGGAGGCGCAGGAGACGGACTACCCCTCCGTGGGTCCGGACCGCCCCGAGTACGAGCCCCGCGGGTGCCCGCGCGGTGCGGCGTTCTCGTGGTACACCTACTCGCCCACCCGCGTGCGCTACCCGTACATCCGGGGCGTGCTGTTGCAGATGTACCGCGAGGCCAAGCAGCTCCACCACGATCCGGTGCTCGCGTGGGAGTCGATCGTCAACGACCCCGTCAAGCGTCGTGAGTTCCAGGAGGCCCGCGGCAAGGGCGGGTTGGTGCGCGCGAGCTGGCAGGAGGCCGTGGAGATGACCGCGGCCGCGCACGTGCACACCATCAAGACCTACGGCCCGGACCGGTGCACGGGGTTCTCGCCGATCCCCGCGATGTCCATGGTGTCCCACGCGGCGGGTGCGCGGTTCATCAACCTCATCGGCGGGGTGATGAACAGCTTCTACGACTGGTACGCGGACCTGCCCGTGGCCTCCCCGCAGGTCCTCGGGGACCAGACGGACGTCCCGGAGTCCGGGGACTGGTGGGATGCCACCTACCTCATGATGTGGGGCTCGAACATCCCGGTGACCCGCACCCCGGACGCCCACTGGCTCGCGGAGGTCCGCTACCGCGGCACCAAGGTGGTCTCGGTGAGCCCGGACTACGCGGACAACACCAAGTTCGCGGACGAGTGGCTGCCCGCGCAGGCCGGCACGGACGCCGCGCTCGCGATGGCCATGGGCCACGTGATCCTCAAGGAGAACTTCGTGGACCGCCGGGTGCGGTTCTTCGAGGAGTACGTCCTGCAGTACACGGACCTCCCGTTCCTGGTCTCGCTGGACCAGCGGGCGGACGGCACGGTGGTCCCGGACAAGTTCGTGACGGCCGAGGACCTCGCGGCCGCGGGGGACGACGACGCCGCGGGGCAGGCCGACCCCGCGTTCAAGACGGTGCTGCTGGACCGGCACACCCACCGCCCGGTGGTGCCCAACGGCTCGATGGGCTTCCGCTACAACGAGCAGGACGAGGGCCGCTGGAACCTGGACCTGGGGGACACCCTGCCGGCGCTGTCCGTGGCGGACTCCGCGGGCTACGAGGGCGGGGTCAGCACCGTGGAGCTGCCCGCGTTCACGGACCCCACGGGTGTGGGCTCCGTGATCCACCGCGGCGTTCCCACCACCACGGTGGCCGGGCGCACGGTCACCACGGTCTTCGACATCATGCTCGCGCAGTACGGCGTGGGCCGCGACGGCCTGCCCGGTGAGTGGTCCGCGGGCCTCGACGACGCCGCCACCCCCTACACCCCCGCGTGGCAGGAGGAGGTCACCTCCGTCCCTGCGGAGGCCGTGATCCGCACGGCACGGGAGTTCGCTGCCAACGCGGAGAAGTCCCACGGCCGGTCCATGATCATCCTGGGCGCGGGCATCTGCCAGTGGTACCACGGTGACACCACCTACCGGGCGATCCTCGCGATGCTCATGCTGTGCGGCTGCCAGGGCCGCAACGGCGGCGGCTGGGCGCACTACGTGGGCCAGGAGAAGGCCCGCCCCATCACGGGCTGGGCCGCGATGGCCTCTGCGAACGACTGGGTGCGCCCGCCGCGGTTCATGATCGGCACCGCGTTCTGGTACATGCACACGGACCAGTGGCGCTCGGACGGCTACTCCTCGGATTCGCTGCAGTCCCCGCTGGCCGAGGGACACCTGAAGAACATGCACACGGCGGACGTCGTGGCACAGTCCACCCGCCTGGGGTGGATGCCGTTCTACCCGCAGTTCCACGAGAACTCGCTGGACGTCGCGGACGCGGCGATCGCCGGTGTGGAACGCGGCGAGGCGGCGTCGGAACCCGAGTGGATCGCACAGAAGCTCAAGAGCGGGGAGCTGAACTTCGCCGTCGAGGACCCGGACGCCCCGGAGAACTGGCCGCGCACGCTCGTGCTGTGGCGCTCCAACCTCTTCGGCTCCTCCGCGAAGGGTGAGGAGTACTTCCTCAAGCACCTGCTGGGCACGCACCACAGCGTGCGCGGCGAGGACCACGCGCAGGCCAAGCCGCAGGACGTGCGCTGGCGGGAGGAGGCCCCCGAGGGGAAGCTGGACCTGCTGGTCTCCGCGGACTTCCGCATGACGTCCTCCACGCTGCTCAGCGACGTCGTCTTCCCCGCGGCCACGTGGTACGAGAAGTACGACCTCTCCTCCACGGACATGCACCCGTACGTGCACGCGTTCACCCCGGCGATCACCCCGCCGTGGGAGGCCAAGACGGACTGGAAGCTGTTCCAGCTGCTCTCGGACGAGGTCAGCCGGCTCTCGGTGGGCCACCTGGACACCCGCAAGGACGTGGTGGCCACCGCGCTGCAGCACGACACCCCCGGGGAGATCGCCCAGCCGGGCGGTCACGTCCCTGACTGGAAGGGCACGGACATCCCCGCGGTGCCGGGCAAGAACCTGCCGCCCATGAAGATCGTGGAGCGGGACTACACGGCGATCGGGGACAAGTTCGTGGCCCTCGGCCCGCTCGCGGACAAGCTCGGGCTGACCACCAAGAACGTGACGTTCGACGTCTCCGCCACGGTGGACCGGCTGGGCCGCCAGCACGGCGTCTTCGACTCCGGTGCGGCGGAGGGCAGGCCCGCCCTGGACTCGGACGCCCGCATGGCCGAGGCCATCCTGAGCCTGTCCGGCACCACCAACGGCGCGCTGGCCACGCAGGGCTTCGAGACCCTCGAGAAGCGGGTGGGCAAGCCGCTGGCGGACCTCGCCCGCGGCTCCGAGGAGAAGCTCATCACCTTCAAGGAGACCCAGCAGGCACCGGTGCCCGTGATCACCTCCCCGGAGTGGTCCGGCTCCGAGACCGGTGGGCGCCGGTACGCGCCGTTCACCGTGAACATCGAGCGCCTCAAGCCGTTCCACACCCTGACCGGGCGGATGCACTTCTTCCTGGACCACGACTGGCTCAAGGACATGGGAGAGATGCTCCCCGTCTACCGCCCGCCGCTGGACATGCACCGGCTCTTCGGCGAGCCGCAGCTCGGCGACAAGGGGGAGCTATCCATCGCCGTGCGGTACCTGACCCCGCACAACAAGTGGTCCATCCACTCCGAGTACCAGGACAACCTGTTCATGCTCTCGCTCTCGCGCGGCGGCACCACGGTGTGGATGGCGCCGCAGGACGCCCAGGCCATCGAGGTCTCGGACAACGAGTGGGTGGAGTGCGTGAACACCAACGGTGTGTTCGTGGGACGCGCCGTGGTCTCCCACCGCATGCCGCCCGGCGTCGTCTACGTCCACCACGCGCAGGAGCGCACGATCGACGTCCCCAAGTCCGAGACCACGGGCAAGCGCGGCGGCATCCACAACTCCGTGACGCGCATCCTCGTGAAACCCACCCACATGATCGGTGGCTACGCCCACCTGTCCTGGGCCTTCAACTACATGGGGCCCACCGGAAACCAGCGGGACATCGTCTCCGTGGTCCGCAAACGTTCCCAGGAGGTTCAGTACTGATGCGTGTGATGTCGCAAGTTGCCATGGTGATGACCCTGGACAAGTGCATCGGCTGCCACACGTGCTCCGTCACGTGCAAGCAGGCGTGGACCAACCGGGCGGGCACCGAGTACGTGTGGTTCAACAACGTGGAGACCCGCCCCGGGCAGGGCTACCCGCGCCGCTACGAGGACCAGGACCGATGGAAGGGCGGCTGGGAGCTCAACAAGCGGGGCAATCTCAAGCTCAAGTCCGGCGGGCGGCTCAAGAAGCTGGCCCAGCTCTTCGCGTCCCCGGTGCAGCCGGAGCTGAAGGACTACTACGAGCCGTGGACGTACGACTACGAGAACCTGGTCAACGCTCCGGCGAGCGACGACTTCCCCGTGGCGCGCCCCAAGTCCCTGATCACGGGCAAGGACACCAAGATCGAGTGGTCCGCGAACTGGGACGACGACCTCGGCGGCGCCACCGAGATGGGTCACCTGGACCCCGTGGTGGAGAAGCTGCGCAAGGACGCGAACGACCGCATCAAGTTCGAGTTCGAGCAGACGTTCATGTTCTACCTGCCGCGGCTGTGCGAGCACTGCCTCAACCCCTCCTGCATGGCCTCGTGCCCCTCCGGTGCCATCTACAAGCGCACCGAGGACGGGATCGTGCTGGTGGACCAGGACCGCTGCCGCGGCTGGCGCCAGTGCATCACCGGCTGCCCGTACAAGAAGATCTACTACAACCACAAGTCCGGCAAGGCCGAGAAGTGCACGTTCTGCTACCCCCGCATCGAGGTGGGCATCCCCACCGTGTGCGCGGAGACGTGCGTGGGCCGCATGCGCTACATCGGCATCTTCCTGTACGACGCCGACAAGGTCACCCAGGCGGCCGCGACCCCGAACGAGCAGGACCTGTACGAGGCGCAGCTGGACCTCATGCTGGACCCGAACGACCCCGAGGTCATCGAGGCCGCCCGGCGTGACGGGATCCCCGAGGACTGGCTGGACGCCGCCCGCAAGTCGCCGGTGTACGCGCTCGCCAAGACCCTGCGGGTGGCGCTGCCGCTGCATCCGGAGTACCGCACCATGCCCATGGTTTGGTACGTGCCGCCGCTCTCGCCCATCGTGGACCTCCTCAAGGAACAGGGCCACGACGGCGAGGACCCGGAGAACCTCTTCGGGGCGATCGAGTCCCTGCGGATCCCGGTGGAGTACCTCGCGGAGCTGTTCACCGCGGGGGACACCGAGCTGATCACGGACGTGCTGCGCAAGCTCGCGGCCATGCGGGCGTACATGCGGGACATCACGCTCGGGGACGAGCCGGACGAGAGCATCGCGGAGGCGGTGGGCATGACCGGTGCGCAGATCAAGCAGATGTACCGGCTGATGGCGATCGCCAAGTACGACGAGCGCTACGTGATCCCCGCCGCGCACGTGGAGGACGCCCACAACCTGGAGGAGATCGGCTGCTCCCTGGACGTGGACGGCGGGCCCGGAATGGGTCAGACCGGTGTGTTCGGGGAGGCCTCCGGGCGCCCCGCCCCCGTGGCGGTGGAGAACTTCGCGGCGCTCAAGGCGCGTCAGCGCGGGGAGGACCCCACGGGCAACGACCAGCTGTCCGGGCGCGTGAACCTGCTGAACTGGGACGGCAACGGCACACCGTCCGGACTGTTCCCCGCCCGGATCGGCCAGGGTTCGGAAGCCGAGGAGGCCGCGGCGAGCCTCGCGGCGACGTCGTCGAACCCCGGCTCCCGCCCGGACCAGGGGACCGCCGGCGCGGACGGGGGCCGGTGATGGGCCTGCTCGCGAACCTGCTGGGCAAGCCTGGCAAGGGCACCGTGGAGGTCCCCGGCTACCGTGACCGCACGCCGCAGCGCTCCGCGGTGGTGCGCCAGTGCGCCGGGTTACTGCTGAGCTACCCGAGCCCGGAGCTCGTGGCGCAGCTGCCGCTGCTGGAGAGTGCGCTCGAAGAGGTGGGCGTGGACCCGCAGCGGATCGCGCCGCTGACCGCATGGCTGCGCGGGCCGGACCTGCGGGAGATCCAGGGCGAGTACGTCCAGGAGTTCGACCTCTCCCGCCGCCACAGCCTGCACCTGACCTACTGGACGGACGGGGACACCCGACGCCGCGGCGAGGCGCTGTCCGCGTTCAAGCAGGTCTACCGCTCCCACGGCTGCGAGTTCGGCGACGAGGAGCTGCCGGACCACCTCCCCGTGGTGCTCGAGTTCGCCGCGCGCGTCTCCGCGGAGGACGGCTTCGAGCTGCTGCAGCGCTACCGCCCGTCCCTGGAGCTGCTGCGCCTGGCGCTGGTCCGGGACGAGCTGCCCCAGGCCTGCGCGGTGGAGCTGATCTGCTCCACCCTGCCCGGGCCCTCGCCCGAGGACGAGTCCGCCGTGGCCCGGATGGCCGGCTACGGCCCGCCCACCGAGGAAGTGGGCCTGGACGCCTACGACCCCCGCCTGCTGCCCATGACCGGAGGAAACCCGTGAACGTGATCGACATCCTGCTCTGGGGAGTCCTGCCGTACGTGGTCATGCTGACCCTGGTGGGCGGGCTGATCTGGCGCTACAAGTACGACCAGTTCGGGTGGACCACCCGCTCCTCGCAGCTCTACGAGTCCCGTCTGCTGCGCATCGCGTCCCCGCTGTTCCACTTCGGCATCCTGGCCGTGCTGGCGGGACACATCATGGGCCTGGTGATCCCCAAGTCCTGGACCGAGGCCGTGGGCATGTCCGAGCACGCGTACCACTTCCTGGCGCTGTCCATCGGCTCGGTGGCCGGTGTGGGCACCCTGGTGGGCCTGGTGCTGCTGATCGTGCGCCGCCGTCTGACCGGTCCCGTGTTCATGGCCACCACCAACAACGACAAGTTCATGTACGTGATGCTCGTGGGCGCCCTGCTGGCAGGGCTCGCCACCACGGTGCTCTCCGTGTTCGACCCCTCCACCGTGGACTACCGCGAGACGGTCTCCCCGTGGTTCCGCTCGCTGTGGATCCTGCAGCCGGACGTGGGCGCCATGGCCGCCGCGTCCACGAGCTTCCACGTGCACGTGCTGTGGGGCATGGCGCTGTTCGCCGTGTGGCCCTTCACCCGCCTGGTGCACGCGTTCACCGCGCCCCTGCACTACCTCTTCCGCCCGTACATCGTCTACCGCTCCCGGGGGGACTCGCCCCGCGCGGGCTCGGTGGACATCCGGCGCGGCTGGGAGCCCATCGGCACCCAGGACCGCGCGGGCACACGACGCCGCACGCGCCCTCCGCGCGAGCACTCCGGTTCCACAGGCTCCGGTTCCACGCGCGCCAAGTAGCACCACACCCGCCCTGTCCCACCGCACCCACCGAGGAGAACCATGTCCACCGCCCCCGTCGCCGCGGCGACACCGAACCTGAAGCAGGGCCAGCTCAGGAACCTCGTGCTGGCCACCCTGGCCTCCACCGTGGGGTTCTGGGCGTGGACCGTGATCGGGCCGCTGTCCAAGCGCTACGCCACGGAGATGCACCTGAGCCCGGGGCAGACGGCCATCCTGGTGGCCATGCCCATCTTCGTGGGCTCGATCGCCCGCGTGCCCGTGGGGGCGCTCACGGACAAGTTCGGCGGGCGGCTGATGTTCACGGTGATCCTGGGGGTCACCGCGCCGCTCGTGCTGCTCACCGGCGTGGTGGGGGGAATGCACAACTTCCCGCTGCTGGTGGTGGTCGCGTTCTTCCTGGGCATCGCGGGCACGGTCTTCGCGATCGGCATCCCGTTCTGCTCCGCGTGGTACGAGTCCCACCGCAAGGGCTTCGCCACGGGCGTGTTCGGTGCCGGCATGGTGGGCACCGCGGTCTCCGCGTTCTTCACCCCGCGGCTCGTGGCGGCCACCGGGTACTTCACGACGCACGTGATCATCGCCGCGATCGTGGCCGTCAGCGCGGTGCTGTGCTGGCTCATGCTGCGTGACTCCCCGGCGCGCGCGGGCGTCCCCGTGGAGCCGGTGGTGCCGAAGCTGAAGGCGGCGTTCAAGCTCAAGGTCACGTGGCAGCTGTGCTTCCTCTACGCCGTGGTCTTCGGCGCGTTCGTGGCGTTCTCCAACTACCTGCCCACGTACCTCGCCAACGTCTACTCGTACGACCCCACCGCCGCCGGCACCCGCACCGCGGGCTTCGCGGTCGCGGCCGTGATCGCCCGCCCCGTGGGCGGCACCCTCGCGGACAAGCTCGGGCCCAAGGTCATCACGCTGCTGTCCCTGGCCGGGACCATCGTGTGCGCGGTGCTCGTGGCGTTCCAGCCCAGCGGCGAGCACGTGTACGGTCCGCTGTTCCTGCTCATGGCACTGTTCCTGGGCCTCGGCACCGGCGGCGTGTTCGCGTGGGTGGGCCGGGCGACGCCGGCGGCGAACGTGGGCACCGTGGGCGGCGTGATCGCCGCGGCCGGTGGTCTGGGCGGCTACTTCCCGCCGCTGGTCATGGGCGCCACCTACGACCCGGAGAACAACTCCTACTTCGTAGGCCTCATGCTCCTGGCCGTGTTCTGCCTCGCGGCGCTGCTGCTCTCGCTCGTGGTGCGCCACGGCGGGCGGGACCGGGAGGACTGAGCCACCCGCACGACTGCAGACCGCGCCTCGCCCTGCTGGACACCGTGACCGGTGGATGGCAGGGCGACGTCGTTCCGGCCACGGGCGGCACGGGGCACCTGCCGCGGTGCAGTCCCTGGCGCAGTCAGCCCCGCACAGGGGCAGCTCGGGGCATCGGGCCCCGGGTACTCCGGGCGGCCACAGGGGCGGTCAGCCCTGGGCGCGGCGGTCCAGCGCGCGCTCCACGAGCGCCACGCACTCCTGCGGGGAGTAGTGCAGGCGGTCCGCGACCACCGTGAGGTAGTCGACGACGGCGCGCGCCGCGGCGTCGTTCCGCTCGTCACGGCCCTGCGCGATGAAGGTGCCCTTGCGCCCGCGCGTCTCGATGATCCCGCGCGTCTCCATCTCGCGGTAGGCCTTGGCCACGGTGCCCGCGGCGAGACCCAGCTCAGCGGCGAGCGCGCGCACCGGCGGGATCCTGTCGCCCACCGCGAGCTCTCCCGCGGAGACGTCCCGCAGCACGCACTCCACGAGCTGCTCGTACACCGGGGTGGTGGTGTGGGGGTCGAGCGTGAACATGGGTGCGCCTTTCCGTCGTGTGTCTTCATCGTAGGACCCGTCCCACCCCCGGCGGGGTGCGGTGGAGACGCCCATCACTGCACGTAGGCTGATGTTTGTGTCCGTGCATGCAGAACTCCCATTTCCGCCCGCCGCGGTCCCCGATCCGCAGGCCGTGCGTGCCTTCGTCGACCACGCCCTGGACCGGGCCCGCGAGCTCGGGTGTCGGCTGCCCGCCCCGGGGGAGGGGCGCACGGCCGAGCTGTGGCGCTCACTGAGCGGTCTCGGACGCACCGATCTGGCGTGCGCGCGCATCATCGAGCCCCACCTGGACGCCGTTGCGATCCTGCGGCAGGCTGGCCGCGTGGACCTCGTCAGCGACCACGACGCCTGGGCCGTGTGGGCTGCCGAGGGCCCGGGGGAACCCCTGCTGGCCACGCCGACGCCGCCCGGTTCCGGCAGTGCCCCGGGGCAGAGCAGCGCGCCGGTCCTGGGGGGCGACGGGAGTGGGGGAACGGCGCGGACGTCGTCACCCGGCGCGACCGACGAGCCGGGCACCACCTGGACCCTCACCGGCTCGAAACCATGGTGCTCGCTCGCGGACTCCGTTACCCGCGCCGTCGTCACGGCCCACGTGACCGACGAGCACGGTGAGCCCACCGGGCACCGCCGCGCGTACGTCGTCGCCACCGACCACCTGGGCTTCCGGCCCGCGCCGGTGACGCAGTGGACCTCGCACGGCCTTGCGGAGGTCGTGACCGTTCCCGTGACCTTCGAGCAGGTCCCCGCCGAGCCCCTCGGGGTGGACGAGTGGTACCTCACGCGCCCCGGTTTCGCGTGGGGTGGCATGGGCGTGGCCGCCATCTGGCTGGGGGGCGCGCAGTCGGTTGCGGACCTGCTGTGGTGCCAGATGCGCCACCCCCGCCGCCCCGTGGACGCCGCCGCCCACACCGCCCTCGGGCAGCTGGACCTCACGCTCGGGGCGGCTCGCGCGGTCCTGGAGGAGGCCGCGGCGGCCGTGGACGCAGGCGACGCCGCCGGGGACAACGGTGCCGCCTGGGCCCTGCGCGTGCGCCGCACCGTGGCCGACGCCGCCGAGACGGTGATCCGCGTGGTCTCCCGCGCCACGGGACCGGGCCCGCTCACCGGGGACCCGGCGCACATTCGGCGTGTGGAGTCCCTGCAGGTCTACATCCGCCAGGACCACGCGGAGAGGGACACCGCCGCCCTCGGCCGTACACTGCTCGAGCTGGGGGAGGAGGACACCCCGTGGTGAGCTTCGACCACCGGGATCCCGGCACTCCGGAGGCGCAGTGGGCCCGCTGCGGCGCCCTGTACCGCGCCCCGGAACTGGACCTGGCCGGGGTGGACCGCGTCGTCGTCTTCGCCGCCCACCCGGACGACGAGACCCTCGGAGCGGGCGGTACCGTCCACCGGCTGGCGCGGGCCGGGGCGGACGTCCGCGTGGTGGTGGCCACGCTCGGGGAGAACTCGCACCCGGACTCCACCACGTACGCCTCGCACGAGCTGGCCGAGGTCCGGCGCGAGGAGATGGTGGCCGCCCTGCGCACGCTCGTGGGCCCGGACGCCGCCCCCCACTTCCTGGACCTCTCGGACGGCTCGCTCACGGAGGAGCAGCTGCGCGTCCCGGTGGCGGAGCACGTCGCGTGGGCGGAGCAGGGCCGGAAGCCCCTGGTGCTCTCCACGTGGGAGCAGGACGGCCACACGGACCACGACACCCTGGGCCGCACCGTGGCGCTCGCCGCCGGAGCGCGAGGTGTGCGCTGCGTCCAGTTCCCGGTGTGGCTGTGGCACTGGGGCTCGCCCACGCGTCTGCCGCGCGGCCTCGTGCGGGTGCCGCTCGGCGACGTCGACCGTGCCGCCAAGCGCGCCGCCCTCGACCACCACGTGACCCAGGTGCGCCCCCTCTCGGACCGTCCCGGGGACGAAGTGCTGCTGGGCGAGCACGTGCTGGCGCACTTCGAGCGCCCGGCCGAGTTCTTCGTGGTGGCGACCCCGGACCAGAGCGCGGTCTTCGACCGCGTGCACACGGCCACCGCGGACCCCTGGGGCGTGGACACCTCCTGGTACGAGCGGCGCAAGCGAGATGTGCTGCTCGCGAGCCTGCCCTGGCAGCACTACGACCGCGTGCTCGACATCGGCTGCTCCACGGGCGCGCTCACGGCGGAGCTCGCCCAGCGGGCGGGTGCCGTGACCGCGGTGGACGCGAGCGACGTCGCCCTGCGCGCTGCCCGCGCCCGGCTCGCGGAGGAGGACCTCGAGAACGTCGAGCTCGTCCACGCCGTGCTGCCCGCGGACTGGCGTGAGGACTGGACCGGCCGGGATCTGGTGGTCGTGAGCGAGATGGGCTACTTCTGCTCTCCCGCGCAGTGGCACGAGCTGCTCGGGCGTTGCGTGGCCGCTCTGCGACCGGACGGGCACCTGGTGCTGTGCCACTGGCGCCACCCCATCGCGGACTGGCCGCTGGACGGTGCGGACGTGCACCGTGAGGCCCGCCGCCGCCCGGAGCTGAGGCGCGTGGTCAGCCATCGCGAGCGGGACTTCGAACTGGAGATCTTCGACCTCGTGCCTCGGGACGAGCCGTGATCCACCGGGTGGCCGTGGTCGTCCCGGCCTGCAACGAGGAGCAGCGCGTGGGGCGGTGCATCACGTCGGTGGCCGCGGCCATCGCGTCGGCCTGCGCCGTGACCGGCATGACGGGGACGCCGTCGCGATCCACACCCCTGCCCAGCTCTGCGACACCGGAGCCTGCGGGACCGGGCAACGCCGCCGCCGCGCCGCTCGCCGGCGCCCAGCCGTCGCCTCCCGCCGCACCCGTCGTGTCCACGCCGCTCCACGTGACGGTGGTGCTCGCCGCGGACGCGTGCACCGATCGCACGGTGGAACGCGCGAGGACCGCGTGGGCGGCGTCGGGACTGGCTGCAGAGGTAGCGCGGCTAAAGGTGGTGACGGGGACGTGGCGCAGCGCGGGCGGGGCCCGGGCGGCCGCGGCGTCGTGGGCCCTGGCGAACAGTCGGCCGGAGTGGATCGCGTCCACGGACGCGGACACCGCCGTGCCCGCGCACTGGCTGACGCACCAGCTGGAGCGTGCGGCGCACGGGGTGGACGTGGTCCTCGGCACCGTGGAACCGGACCCCTCGGAGTGCCCGGTGGCCGTGTACCGCCTGTGGCAGCGGGAGCACACGCTTGCGGAGGGCCACCCGCACATCCATGCCGCCAGCATGGGGGTTCGTGCGGCGTGCTACGAACGCGCCGGGGGCTTTCCGCCACTGGAGTGCAGCGAGGATGAGGCACTCGTGGCCGCGCTGCACCGGACGGGAGCGCGTATCGAGGCCACGGACCGGATCCGGGCCATCACCTCCGCGCGGTTCGAGGGTCGCGCCGAGCTCGGGTTCGCCCACCACCTGCTGGGCCTCGCACAGCTGGCCGGTCAGCCGGAGAAGGCGCCGCGGCCGGGGCCCGCGCAGCCACCGCGGCCCGAGCCAGCAGGCCGCCCGAACGGCGCGAGGTTCTTCGCCCACCGCAAAAACACTTGAACACCCAGCCCCGGTCCTGGCTACTCTGAAACGGAACAGAGACACGTCACCACCACAGGAGGTACCTCGTGAGCGAGAAGAGCATTACCGTCAGCCGTGTCATCGACGCCCCGGCGGAGGAGATCTTCGAGGTCTTGACACTGCCCGCCAAGCACCCCAGCCTGGACGCCTCCGGAACCGTCGTCTCCGGCACGGACCAGCGCATCCAGAACGTCGGCGACGTCTTCGTGATGAACATGCACGCCGAGATGATGGGTGGGGACTACAAGACGGAGAACCACGTCACCGGTCTTGACCCCAACAAGCTCATCGCGTGGAAGCCCTGCCCCGAGGGCACCACCGTGGAGGACAACGGCTGGGAGTGGATGTACGAGCTGCAGCCCGAGGGCTCGGACTCCACCACCGTGACCCTCACCTACTCGTGGGAGCACGCCAACCCCAAGGTGACGAAGAAGATCAGCTTCCCGCTCTTCGGCGAGAAGGTTCTGGAGGAGTCCCTCGAGCGGCTTTCCTCCACCGTCGCCGGCTCCTGACACTGCGCGGAGCGGTGTGCCCCGCGCCAGAATGACCGTTCGCCCGCGTCCTCCCCAGGGAGGACGCGGGCGTCGTCGTGTCCGGGGCGGTGCCGCCGCTTCCGCGTGACTCCTGCACGGCGCCGCACGGAAACCTCGCGTGGGAGTGGCCCGGGCCCGGGCGCGCACCGGGCGTACCCTGGCCGAGGTCGTGCACGAATGGTACGGCCGGGCCCGGGAAGACGCAGCTGCCCGGGCAGGGCAGTCGCAGCAGGAGGTGCATCCGGGTATGGGATCGTCACGCAGGGCGTGGGAGGGCTACGACAGGGGGAGCTCGGGCTATCGGCGCATCCTTGTGGCGCTGCTGTGCGCGGGCGTGGCCACGTTCGCGCAGCTGTACTCGGTGCAGGGCGTGCTTCCCATCATGGCCGAGGACCTGCACGTGGACGCCGCCCAGTCCGCGCTCGCCGTCTCTGCGGCCACGCTGGGGCTCGCGGTGGGAGTGATCCCGTGGTCGCTCGTCTCGGACCGGTGGGGGCGGCTGCGGGCCATGGTGATCGCCGTCGTGGCGGCCACGTGCCTGGGCGTGCTCATGGGGTTCATGCCCACGTTCGAGGCGTTGGTGGCCCTGCGGTTTGTGGAGGGCATGGCCCTGGGCGGCATCCCGGCGGTGGCCATGGCCTATCTCGCGGAGGAAGTCAGCCCCCGCTACGGCGCAGTGGCCGCCGGGACCTACATCTCCGGGACCAGCCTGGGCGGACTGTTCGGGCGGATCGTCGCCGCACCCCTCGCGGACTTCTTCGGTTGGCGGGTGGGCACGTCCGTCGTTGCCCTGCTCGCCGCTGCGGCTGCGGTGGTGTTCATCGTGCTCGCGCCACGGCAGCGCGGGTTCACGCCCCAACCGGTGCGGCTCACGGGTGAGCAGGGACTGCTCTCCCACCTGTGGCTCAACCTCCGGGACCGGCGGCTGCTCACGCTCTACCTGCAGGGCTTCCTGCTCATGGGCGGGTTCGTGGCCGTCTACAACTACATCGGCTTCCACCTGGGCGAGGCGCCGTTCGGCGTGCCCCAGAGTGTGGTGTCCGTGCTGTTCCTGGCGTACCTCTCCGGCACGTGGTCCTCTGCACGGGCCGGCGGCCTCGCGGGGCGGTTCGGACGCCGCCCCGTGCTGCTCGGCTCCGCACTGGTCATGCTCACGGGTCTGCTGCTCACCGCCGTGCCGTGGCTGCCCGTGATTGTGGCGGGGCTGCTCGTGTTCACGGCCGGGTTCTTCGCGGCGCACTCCGTGGCCAACGGGTGGGTTCCCGCCCTCGCCACGGAGGGCCGGGCGCAGGCCTCATCGCTGTACACGCTGCTCTACTACGGGGGATCGTCGGTGCTCGGCTACGCGGTGGGCGTCCCTTTCACCGCCGCGGGGTGGAACGGGGCGGTGCTGTGCATCGCGGGGTTGATCGTGGCGGCCGTGGTGCTCGCACTGACCTTCCTGCCCAGAGCGGCAGCATCCTGCCGATAGGCCACCTCGGGCGCGTTTGACGACGCCGCGGAGCCCAGAAAGGCAACATCTTGCCGGTCTGCGGGTGAGCCTGGAATGACGGCAGACGTGCAGTGCCTGCATCTGCGCGCGCGGGGATCGCGCCGGGTGTGATCTGGCTCTACGCTGGAGGCGGCCCCGCACACCACAGCGCGCCGCCGTCCGCCGGTGCTCCCGCGGACACCGCCCCGCGAGGACGCGAGTTCGGCTGGCGCAGTCAGGAGACCCTTCCATGAGCGACATCCTCACCGTCCGACACCTGTTCGGCCCAGGCCCCACCAACCCGTACCCGGAGGCCACCGAGGCGCTGGCCCGTCCGCTGCTCGGCCACCTGGACCCCCAGTTCCTCGCCGTCATGGACAGCGCCTGCGACGGTCTCCGGACGGTGTGGGGCACCGAGAACCGCCGCACGCTCCCGCTCTCGGCCACCGGTTCCGCTGGTATGGAGGCGGCGTTCGTGAACTTCGTGAACCCGGGGGATCCCGTGGTGATCGCGGTCAACGGCCTGTTCGGGGAGCGCATGTGCGACGTCGCTGCCCGTTGCGGCGCCGAGGTCACCCGCGTGGACTTTCCCTTCGGTGAGCCCGTGGACGCCCAGAAGGTGGCCGCCGCGCACCCCTCACCCAAGATCATCGCCGCCGTGCACGCGGAGACCTCCACGGGTGTGCGCTCGGACATCGCCGCTCTCGGCGCGCTCAAGGGGGATGCGCTGCTGCTCGTGGATGCCGTGACCTCCATCGGCGGCATCGAGCTGAAGGCGGACGAGTGGGGGATCGACATCGGCTACGCCGGCACCCAGAAGTGCCTGGGCGTGGCTCCCGGTCTGGCTCCGTTCACCGTGTCGGACCGCGCCTGGGAGCGCCGTGTGGAGAAGCCCCGCTCGTGGTACCTGGACCTGGGTATGCTCGGCGGCTACGTGGGGGAGGCCTCCGGGGCCACCCGCACGTACCACCACACCGCGCCGGTGGCGATGGTCGCCTCCCTGGAGGCTGGTCTGCGCCGCGTCCTGGCGGAGGGACTCGACGCCGTCCGCGCCCGTCACGATGCCGCTGGCCGTGCGCTGCAGGACGGTCTGCAGGAGATGGGCCTGGAGCTGTTCGCCCGGGAGGGGTACCGTCTGCCGGAGCTGACCACCGTGAAGGTTCCCGAGGCAGTGGACTCCGCAGCCGTCCGCAGGGAGCTGCTGGAGACCTACAACATCGAGATCGGCCCCGGGGTGAAGGAGTACGCGAACACCGTGTGGCGCATCGGACTCATGGGTCCGAACGCGTGCCCCGAGTCGGTGACGCTCATTCTCGGCGCGCTGAGGAACGTGCTGGGCCGCTGACCGCCCACGGTTGCTGAGCGGCCGCGCCGGTCGCGCGCCCCTCGGCCGGCCACCCCGCTGGGCGACGCCGGGCGGCAGGAACCAGCAGGCTGACACACGAGAACGGCGGGCCCCACCAGGGTGGTGGGGCCCGCCGACGTGGTGCGGTGTGAGCGTGGGGATCAGGCCGTGAGCTGGTCCTCGATGGCGCCCACGAACGCGTCCAGGTCACCGGGGTTGCGGGAGGTGATCAGGGTCCACTCCTTCGCGGGGCACACCTTGACCTCCTGGTCCACCCAGTTGCCGCCGGCGTTGACGATGTCCGTCTTCACCGACGGGTAGGACGTCAGGGTCTTTCCGTCCACCAGGCCGGTCTCCACGAGCAGCCACGGGCCGTGGCACAAGGCGGCCACTGGGCGGCCGGAGGACGCGAAGGCCTTGGCGGTCTTCTGTGCGTCCTGGTCCAAGCGCAGGGCGTCTGCGTTGAGGGTCCCGCCGGGCAGCAGCAGCAGGTCGTACTCGGACTCGTTGACGCTGGAGATGGTCTGGTCCACGGGGAAAGTCTCCCCCCGGTCCCAGTCGCCCACGAGGGACTTCACCTCGCCGGTCTCGGGGGCGGCCACCGTAACCTCCGCCCCGTCAGCCCGCAACTTCTCCAGGGGCACCTTCAACTCGTCCTGCTCCACGCCCTGGTTGGTCACCAGAACGAGAATCTTCTTGCCGGATAGTTCAGCCATTGTCGAGAATCCTTTCTCTCGGTTGGTGGTTCCACTGTGGCACCGCGGCACTTTCCCTGGCAAGGGTGTCCCCGCCGGTTCCGCTGTCAGCGACACGATCATGACGCCGCCGCGCAGCGTCTGCTGCGTGCACCCAGCGTCCCCTCACGCGAAGGGCTGCGACACCCGGTCCAGCGCGGCGATGTCGTCCGCGCCCAGGTGCAGTGCGGGCGCCGCCACCAGCGAGGACAGCTGCGCGGCGGAGGATGCGGAAGCAATGGGTGCGGTGACGCCCTTGGCGAGCAGCCATGCGAGGGCCACGGTGGCCGGCTCGGCGCGGTGCCTGTCCGCCACGGAGACCAGTTCCTCCACAACCGCGAAACCCTCGGGGGAGACGTACTCCCGGGCCATCTGCTCGCGGGCCGCTCCTTCGAGGTCATCGGTGGTGCGGTACTTGCCCGTGAGGAAGCCGGAGGCCAGGGCGAAGTAGGGGAACACGGCAGCGTCGTACTCCTGGGCGATCGCGGCGTAGTCCCGCTCGAAATCGCGGCGGTGCACCAAGTTGTACTGCGGCTGGATGGCCGCGGGCACCGCCAAGCCGCGCTCGCGGGCCACCGTGAAGAACTCGCGCATGCGCTGCGGCGAGTAGTTGGACAGCCCTACTGCGTGCACGCGCCCGGAGTCCACGAGCTCGTGAAAGGTTTCCACTTGCTGCTCGATGGGCGTGTCCGCGTCGTCATAGTGTGCGTAGTAGAGGTCCACGTAGCCGGTCTGCAACCGATCGAGGGACGCCTCGAGAGAAGCCACCACGGTGTCGTGGGCCAGGCCGCGAAACTGCGGGTGCGCCCCGGTCTTGGTCGCGAGCACCACGGAGTCACGGTTGCCGCGCGCCGCGAACCAGCGCCCCAGGACCGTCTCGGACTCCCCGCCCTCGTGGCCCTCGGCCCACACGGAGTACATGTCGGCGGTGTCCACGAAGTTTCCGTCCGCGGCCACGAAGGTGTCCAGGACGTCGAAGGACTGCTGCTCGTCGCTCGTCCACCCGAACGTATTCCCGCCCAGGTTCAGCCGGAAGATCTCCTGCTCGATCCCGGCGATCCGTGCGGTGGTGGGCGCGTGCTGGCTCATGGGAACCTCCTGCGGTGGTGTGGTGGCCGGTCGCGGCCTCTTCCCTGGCGACTGTAGCAAGCCGACATGACGGGGCGGGCAGTGTCAGGCGACGCCCGGCGCGGGGGCCTGCGCGACCTGGATGAGAGTGCCCCATGGGTCCTCGAAGCGCAGCATGGCGCCATCGTGGCGGGTGGTCACCCGGTGGTCCGTGAGGCGCTCCTCCAGCGCGGCGATGTCCTCGCCGGTGGGGAGGTCGATGTTGACCTGGCCCAGGCCCAGGGACGCGGCGCGCGGACCGGCGCCCGCGCTGTTCCACGTGTTCAGAGCGATGTGGTGGTGGTAGCCGCCCGCGGAGATGAACAGGGCGGACCCGGCGTCGCTCATCACCTCGAAGCCGAGCGTGTCCACGTAGAACTCGCGCCCGGTGGGAATGTCGCCCACCTGCAGGTGGACGTGACCCAGCGTGGAGGCCGGTGCCGTGGTTGGCTGTGGCGCCTCCCGGGACAGATTCGTGCGCAGGAACTCGTTCGGGTCCAGATAGTTGGAGGCCAGGCTGAGCAGGCCGTTCGCCTCGCGCTGCCAGGTCTCCCGGGGGCGGTCCGCGTAGAGCTCCACGCCGTTGCCCTCGGGGTCCGTGAAGTAGAACGCCTGGCTGTAGAGGTGGTCCGCGGAGCCCGTGAAGGTGCCCGGTGCGAAACGGGCCGTCGAGGCGAGCGCGCGGGCCAGGGCGGCGTCGTCGTCGAAGAGCACGGCGGTGTGGAACAGGCCCGCCTGGTTCGGGCGCCAGGATGGCAGGTCCGTGACGCGGCGCAGGCGCAGGACCACGCGGCCGTCGTGGCCCAGTACGGCGGTGTCCCCGGAGTGCTGCAGGACGTCCAGGGTCACGCCGGTGGAGTAGTAGGCGATCATCCCGTCCAGGTCCTTCACGAGCAGCTCCACGGCACCCATGGTGGTGCCGTCGGAGAGCAGGTCGTCCGCCGGACGGCGGCGCAGGCTGCGGGGATCGGGGCGCTGGATGAGCAGGGACACGGGAACCGCTTCCTTGTCGGGGGACGGCCCGGGAGGCCGCCGGAATACTCAACACATTACCTGGGAAATAGTTACTGCCGCAAGTACATCCGGGTAGAAATGTGGACGCACCGTCAACAAGCAGCCACCTTGTGATGGGCAATCACCACGTCGCCCCTCGGGCGGCCAACCGAACCTGACCACTCGTCCGAGCCCTGGTCCACGGGTCTGGATGTGTCGAGCAGAGAGGGGACAGGCCCGTGGAGGAGTTTCTGTACCGGCGCCCCGAGCAGTTCCTCGCCGCCTGCTGGCGGCACCTGGGCCTCACGGCGGTGGCCACGGTGAGCCCTCGTGCTCGTCCTTTCCCTGGGCCTTGCACTGACCCGCGGCCCGCTGCCTCGATTCGGGCGTCCCGTGCTCGAGGCCGCGGGCATCGGAGAGGGGGCACCCACCATCGGTCTGATGGTGCTGCTGGCGTGCGTCCCGGGCTTCGGGGTCCGCTCCTCGGTCGCGGGCCTCGTGGCCTGTGCGGTGCTCCCCGCTCTGCGGGTCTTCACGGCGGGGCGGGCACCCCCGCGCGGTGGGTGGTCAGCCGCCCTGCTCCTGGATGATCGCGATCTTCTGCCACACCTTCCGCGCCATGTCCGACGTGAGGGCCTCGATGCCCTCCACGGCGTCCAGCACGTCTGCGTCCGTGGTGTCCTCTGCGAACAGTGCGGCGGTCTTGCCCACGAGCGAGAGCATCTCCGTGCAGTAGTCCAGGTACTGGGTCATCTGTGCGCGCGTCAGTGCCGGTTCGTCCTCCCGCGCGTCCTCGGTGTAGACCCTGGCGGCGGGCAGGCGCTCCGGGACCTTCACGAGCTGGTGCATGTCGATCACGTGGGCGAGCGAGCGCAACCGGTGCACCACGCGCAGCACGCGGGCGCGCTCCAGGCGTTGCGGCACCGCGAGCAGGAAGAAGATGGCGATGCCCGCGAAGACGAGGTCGTTGACCACCGTCTCCAGCAGGGGTAGCCAGTCCACCGGGCCGAGGGCATCCGGGTCCGCCCAGATGCTCAGCGCCGCCAGGGTGATGGCGGTGCCGAAGACGAGCAGCACCGCCAGGACGCCCAGCCGGGACAGGGCGCGGGCGGTGCGGATCCGGTGCCGGCTGATGCCGCCACCCTCGGTGACCTCGTCCACCAGGGCGATCAGCTCACCGCAGACCTCCCACAGGCTGCGCTGGGGGAAGCGGGAGTAGATCCTGCGCTGCAGGGCGGCCGCGGACGCGCGCACGGCCTTGTCGTCCAGGTGCTGGTAGCGGCTCTCGGGCGGTGGCCCGTCGTCGTGGTCGTCGGGGCGGGCGGGAAGCGGGCGGAGCGAGCGCATCCCAGCAGGCTACGTGACCGGCCCGCCACCGGTGCTGGAGGAGGAGTTCGAGATGGTCGAGCAGACCCACTCGACCGACAAGCGCTGGCTCGCCGCGCTGGAGCGCTGCGGCCTGCCTGTGGAGAAGGTCCGGGTGGCACCACTGTCCGCGGGCGTGTTCGAGTACCCGGAGGAGAAGGGGCGGCGCATGCTGCGCGGCCTCCCGTTCCTGCAGAAGGAGGATCACAAGCCCGCGTGGACGTCACCAGCCACATGGTGGACCAGGTGCTGGACCCCGAGCTGGTGCCCGTCCCGGAGGAGCACGGCGAATACTCGGACCCGGAGCTGATCGGGCCCCGTGCACCACCCAGAAGCCCATCGAGATCATCCAGCCGGAGGGCCCGTCCTTCACGGTGACCGGCCGCAACCACATGGAGTGGGAGAAGTGGAGCCTGGACGTGGGCTTCGACATGCGCGAGGGGCTGGTGCTGCACAGCATCGCGTTCGAGGACAAGGGGCAGAAGCGCCGCATCCTGGACCGCGCGGCCATCGCGGAGATGATGGTGCCCTACGGTGATCCATCCCAGGTGCGCTCCTGGCAGAACTACTTCGACACCGGGGAGTACCTGGTGGGCCAGTGGGCCAACTCGCTGGAGCTTGGCTGCGACTGCCGGCGAGATCACCCACCTCTCGCCCGTGGTGGTCACGGGACGCGGTGAGCCGCGCGAGATCGCACCGAGGTTGGGTGGGCCGTTCCGCCAGCACGTGTTCTCGGCGCGCCTGGACGTCGCGCTCGACGGCGGCCCCTGCCGCCTGGAAGAGGAGGAAGACGCCGTGCGCGTGTCCCTGTCCTCGGACGTGAGCCCGCGCGGCAACGCGTTCACGCGCAAGTGCACCGTGCTGGCCACCGAGAGGGAGGCCGTGCGGGACGCCGACGCGGCCGTGGGCCGCACCTGGGTCGTCTCCAGCGTCGAGCACACCAATCGCCTGGGCCACCCGGTCGCGCACAGGCTGCGCCCCGAGAGCTTCTTCGACCGCTCGCCGGTCCTGGGCGTCCCCGCTCCCGCCAAGGGCAACTGCTGCGCGGGGGAGCAGGAGCAGTCCTGCGGCTGCGAGTCGTAGGACCACCCGCGCCGGTCTGTGCCGGCAGTGCGTGATCGAGGCGCCCACCCTTGGCGGGGGGTGTGCGTCTCCCGACGGCGCCGTGCCCGGCCTGTGTGAGGCGCGGAGTGGTGTCATGCCGGGCGGTTCGTTGAAGAACGGCTGGCCGATCCCATTGCCTCCGGGGCGCTCTCCACACCCCGGTGGCCACCCTTCGCATCGCCACCATCGAAACGGGCCGCGGGACACCCCGACAGTTCCGCTCGGAAAAACTGCCCTTGACGCCACTCGTCTGCCGGGAGTGCTTGGAAACTTGCCAAAATCTCGGCTAGACCTCTCACATGAGCAACTGTCTACCTCGCCATGCCCTGGGCCGGATCGATGTGGTTACCCTTGAAGATCTTCCGGCGCTGAGTCGGGATGTCCCCTTAAACCTTTCAAACATCCGGGCTGGATGACCCGAATTTGAGCACGGTTTCGACTCCCTCAAGGGGCGGCGCATGCTGGGACTCCTCTACGGCGGACGGCATGTCTACCGAATGTGCTCAGTCCGTGTGGAGCGTGACGTCGACAACCCTCTAGACCTGGACGAGACAACCATTCCGGGTGGTGCCTACCTGAGGCTCCGTCTGCGGGGCGACGTGCCAGAGGTCTACGGACAGATCGGCGAAGCATTCGACGTCCTCTTTGGGCAGGCGGAGCACGACCCCACCCGGCCCTCGACTGAGAGTTACCGACGTGAGGGCGAGATCGACTGTCTCGTGCCCATCGTTCGGCAGCTCGAATGACAGGTCCTGAATCGCCTGGACAGGCCCCGCCGCGAGAGTGTGTTTCGCTCACGCAACGTGCCCACCACGACTGGAGCCATGAGAACCCCGCTGTCCGCGGCTCGCTGAGGGTGGTCAGACCCTTGTGCATCGTGCTGCGAAGTCGGGGCGGGCGATGACCTCCCCGTGGGGCATGCAGAACCAGGCGTCGGGGGAGTGGCCCCAGTCGTGCCAGGCGAAGGCGATCTGCTCGACCTCGTCGGGGGAGAGGCCCTCTTCCCGCGCTCGGTCGGCGAAACCCGAGGTGCGGACGCGCTCGGCCTGGGAATCGCCCCACCAGCGCGTCGACTCGGGGGTCGCGTAGGTCCATGTGGAGGACTGGGCGGTCTCGACGTCGAGCCCGGCCTCGTGCGCCCAGGCCCGCAGCCGCCGCCCGGCATCCGGTTCGCCGCCCAGAGCCCGGGCGCTCGCGCAGTACGTCTCCCGCCAACGGTCGAGACCCGCGCTCTCGGGGTGCCAGACCATGGCGCCGTAGTCGGCGTCGCGGCACGCGATGATTCCGTCCTCGGCGCAGTGCATAGCCATCGCGCGCAGCGCCGCCACGGGGTCGGGAACGTGCTGGAGCACCTGGTGGGCGTGGACCACGTCGAAGGAACCGGTCTCGACGTCCACGGTGAAAAGGTCGGAGGCGAGGAACGTGGTGGTCGTGTCCGCCCGCCTCCGCGCGTTCTCACGTGCCGCGGTGACGGCGTCCTCGGAGAAGTCGACGCCGACCACCTGCCCGGTGGGGCCCACGAGCTCCGCCAGGTCCAGGGTGATTGAACCGGGGCCGCACCCCAGGTCCAGAATTCGCATTCCGGGGCGCAGGCGGTCGAGGAAGTAGGCGCAGCTGGTCGCGGCCGTCCGCGTTCCGTGGGAGGCGAGGACCGCTGGCTGGTGGCCGTGGCTGTAGCGGAGAGGCGGGGCGGAATCGGGCGGGGTGGTCATGAGGGAACGGTAGGGCGTATGCGTGAGTGGCAAAAAGGCGAGGTCGCATGGTGAGACGAGCTGACGCAACCACTGGCGCCTCAGAGACCCGGGCGTGTCACCTGGCGCGTGGGACGAGCCTCACGAGATGTACTGACCGGCGACGTTGATGGGTCGAGACGCCGTCGTCGCTGTAACAGGTGTGGCGTGAATCGACCGTGCAACGCGCCACCCCGACCCCTTCCCGGCGCAGTTGGGCGTGGAGCTTCTTCGCGCCGTAGACCCCAAAATTTTTCGCGTGCACGCGCCGGATATCGACCAGCAGTTCCTCGTCGCGCAGTGCCCGCTTCGAGGGCGGGCGGGACGTGAACGCGTGGGTAGGTGCTCGGCGCGATCTGGGTGCCCGCTGCGGTGAGCGTGCGGCAGACCGGTTCGGCGCCGAACTCGTGCTTGTGCTGGTCGATGAACGTCACGATCATCTCTGTGGGCGGTCGAGCTCCGCTGCGAAAAAACCGCGGCCGATCGCAGGATCGCGTTCGCCCGGCGAAGCTCACGCACTTCCTTCTCCAACTCAGCCAGCCGATCGGCGTCGCCGGATCCCGTCGCGCGCCCATGGCCATCCTCGTGGCACTGTCCCGAAGTTCATCGGGGATACTTCCTCGGTGCTGCCATGAAGCTCGGTGCCCGGGAAGCAAACTTGGGCCTTGACCCCGAATCGTG
>NZ_DGYR01000004.1:0-3608 GCF_002398425.1 Kocuria sp. UBA5001 | reverse complement strand
CCTACCCGTGCATCAGTCCCGACCGTCAGCCTGGCGGCCTAACCCCAGCTGACACCTACTCGTGCATCAGTCCCTTCTGAACGTTTCCCCTAGTCAGGAACCACACGGTTTACCACACGCACCACACGCCCGGACCACCACACGTTTTCCCCCCTCTCTAAAGAGGGGGAAACGAGTGGTCCCGGCCCCCACGTGGACGGAAGAGAGACTCAGATGGACCACAAGCCAGCAGCACTCACCGCACCGCAGGCCGAAGCGCTCGCCGGGATCCTCCAGCAGATCCGCCCGGAATGGTCGAAACCCGCGATCATGGCCGCGCTCCGGGAGCACTACCGCCACCCCGCCGGGTTCAACGTCGTGGCTCAAGCCGCAGTCACGGCCGCGAACAACCCAGCGAACCGGGCGCCCTGCTCGATCTTCTTCGACGGGCCCCACTGGCCCCAGACAGCCCGGCCCACCTGGGTCATGGACCCGTGCCTGGCGCACCCCACGGAGGACCGGCGGACCTGCCGTTGCTGTATCGCCGATGTGAAAGCGGGCCAGCGCCCGCGGGACAAAGTCGGGGAGCGCTGGCACATGGACGACGCCGCATGACCCCGCAGGACACAAACGAGCAGGACTACCACCACCGCCGGGTCGAACAGATGCTCACCAACGCCAAGACCAAAGCGGATCTACAACACCTCGTGCGCGCACTCGACGCCCGCAACATGCAACTCCAGCACCTCAACCGCGCACTCCAACACCAACTCCACCAGCACCGGAAGGACACCCCATGAGCACCCACCAGGACAACGCACAGGAAAGTAACGCACAGGAAAGTAACAACCCGCGGCCACAGGACCCCACGAGCGCGGCCCAGCAGTCCGCGGAGGGGCAAAAACTTTCGCGCAATGGACTTACCGATTTCGCCCCTGCGGACCCGCACGAGGTCCGGACCCGGCTCACCCGCCGCGGGTCACAGGACGGCCTCGAACTCGACGGCGGCACCGGGGTCGTGTTCATCCCCCAACACGCGCTCCCGGACTTGCGACGCCGCCTGCTGCTGGCTCAGGAGCGGTTTACGGCTATGAGTGGCCCGGTGCCCGGGAAGCGGCGGAAACGTCGGCCTGCGAGCGCCCGGTGACATTGCCCGCCGTCCACCTTTCGGCATCGTTTTGACCCCACATTGGTATCACCGCCCGGGGCACCCAGCCCCGGGGCACGACCACCAGGAGCGCCCATGGCCCACCTTGACCCGAACAATCCCCCGGACTTCGCAACGTTCGGGGAGTCCATCTGGCGAGAACTCACCACCCTCCGATTCGGGGAGACCACCAACCCCGCCCAGGTCGCTGAAGTGGCCGTGACCTGTGCGCTCTCCCAGGCCACCGCGGCGTCCCTCCACACGGCCCGTGAGGCAGAACGGTTCGACGCTTGGGCGGACGAGGTGGGCCTGTGACCACACCCCAAATGCAGCGCCTCGTGGTGGCCATGCCGCCCGACATGATCCGCCGAGTGGACACCCTGCGCTCGCTGACCGGCACCAGCCGCGCCGGGTTCATCCGGCTTGCAGTAGCCGACTACCTGCGTCCCCTAGGCGGCACCACCCATGACGCCCAGCCCCACCCCGAGAAAGGCGAACAATGAGCACCCGAGCTGAACGACGACTGCGAGAAGCCCAGACCATCCTCGAACAGGCCGCCCAGGCCCACCAGACCGCCGCGGCCGCGCTCGCCGCCCTCGAGGACCGGGCAGTGTCCGGGGAGGACATAGACCCTCTGGAATTGGCCGGCGCCCAAGGAGACGCCGGGATCAAGGCCAAGCGGGTCCAGCGCGCCCAGACCGCCGTCGACACCGAACAGGCCACCGTGGACGAGGAGAGGGCCCGAGCCCGCCACCGTGAGCTTGTAGAGGCCGCGAAAGCCACCCAGGTCGAGGTCAGTACCGCCGCCGTGCGTGCGGCTATGGAGGACTTGCTGCGGCGTGCCTACGCGGCCTCCGACGCATGGTCCGAGATGCGGTCCGCGGTCCTTGCGGAGCACGGCGAGATCCCCTTCTATGGACCCGGCAACACGGCCCCCGACGGGGTGAAGTCCCCCACCCTGGTCAAGCTCGACGGTATCGGCTACCCGGACCCGGATCCTCACCGCATCGCCCAGGACCTGCGGGACATGGCCGACCGGGTGTTCGAGGATCTCCGCGCCGAACGCTCCAGTGCACGCGCTGCGGTCCAGGGTGTGCCGGTGTCGTGGCAGGCGCGTGCTGTCGAAGCCGGGGTCGAAGCGGCGCGTGAGGACCAGCGGCGGTGCACACCGGAACCAACCCCAGACGCGGCCGCGTAGGACCAGCAGCAGGGCAGACACCCCGGTGGGTGGGTTTGGGACAGTGCCCGCCCACCGAGAGGTTGAGAGGATGAGGGCATGGCCGATGTGAGCAAGATGTTCGGGGGCATGGCCCCGGACGAGGCGGACCGGGCGGTGGCCGCACTTGCAGGCATGCTGGCCGCGCTACCTGCCGATGATGCGGACCCGGTGGACCGGGCCACCCGCGCAGGTGTGGAAGGTTTCGTGATGGGCTACCACGCGAACCATACATAAAGGGTTCCCTTTATGTATGATTAGGGCATGACCACCCCCCGTCTGCACGTCATCGGCTACGTCCGCGTGTCCACCAATAAGCAGGACATTGGCCCCGAGGTGCAGATTGCCGCCCTCCAAGCCGAAGCGGACCGGCTGGGCTGGGACCTGGACCTGCGACGCGAAAACGCCGCCAGCGCCAAGACCCTCAAGAACCGCCCAGTGCTCGCCCAAGCCCTAGCGGACCTCAAAGCCGGGAAAGCTGATGCGCTCGCCGTGTCCAAGCTCGACCGGCTCTCCCGCTCCGTGGCGGACTTCGCCGGCCTGCTCGAGACCGCAACCCGGCAGCACTGGGCGCTGATCTGCCTGGACCTGGGGATCGACACGTCCACCATCACCGGCGCGGCCATGGCACAGGTCACCTGCACGTTCGCGGAGATGGAGCGGAAGAAGATCGCCGAGCGCACCCGTGACGGTATGGCCAAGATCAAAGCCACTACCGGCAAACACATGGGCCGGACCTCCGTACTCCCCCAGGCCACTGTGGACCGGATCCGCCGCGAGCGCGCCGCCGGCCTGTCTTACGCCAAGATCGCCGCGGCACTGAACGACGAGGGTGTGCCCACCGCCACGGGGCGCACCTGGCACGCCTCCACCGTGCGGCAGGTACTGAGCCGGTAAGAGCATCTACGTGCAGGTCTCGGCGAACACGGCTCAGGACGCGGCGGTCATGAAGGCCGAGTTGGAGCGTTTCTTGGCTCAGCGGGAGCGCCGGGCGGCGAACCGTCACGGCACCCGCGAGCTACGGGGCGCGCACTGACCCCCAGGTAACATTCCCGCCCCAGCCCTCATCAGGGTGCGGCGCGGGAATACTTAGCGGAAGCAACCCCCAGTGCTAAGGAGCCCCATCATGCGTCATCTCACACGCCGCGCAGTCCTTATTGCCGGCCTCTGGATCATCGTAATCGTCGCCATCATCATGACGTGGACGATGATCCAGAACGATATGAACGAGCAGAAGGGCAAGGAGTGGTGAACCGTCCCAGGTTC
>NZ_DGYR01000016.1:0-32800 GCF_002398425.1 Kocuria sp. UBA5001 | reverse complement strand
AAGATCAAGGGTCAAGCCCCCTTCCAGCCCTCACCCGAACCGTGGCGCGTCATGCTCGACCCGATGGGTCACCTCTTCTGCTTGAGCGCTGTCCGCCCGGACTGATGAGAAACTCAACCGGAGGGCCCCAAACCATCGACCTCACACCGCCCGCGGCGATCAGCCCCGGCCGGCACCCCCTAACTCGCCTCTCGCGCGTGGTCTGAGATGCGTGCCATGGCCTCCCGGAACGGATCCGCATCTGCCCCGTCCAGGACTGTCACAGGAGCTTTGAGGTCTCGGCTGACCCACAGGACGTGCCATGCGAGGTCGTCCCAATCGGGTGCGCCCACCAGGAAACGGCAGCCGCGAGCAGTGGGTTCCAGATGGCTCCGGTAGGGGGCCGGTATCCGGGCGGTGGCTTTCTCCACATCGACGCCCATCTCCACGCGGACACGGCACGGGTAGCGGCTGGCAAGATCACGGCGGAAGTCCAGCGGCGGCGCCTCACGAACCGCGAACTGCCAGGTCGTGGCGCGGAGGTTGGTCACCCGGTCCAGGCGGAACACCCGCCAGTCGTCCCGCACGCGGTCGAAACCCTGCAAATACCAGTGCTCCCCCTGGGTCATGAGTCGCACCGGCTCCACCTCCCGGGAGCTGACCTCCCCGGTGGGCTTGCGGTAGTCGAAACGCACCAACATGTGGTCACGCTGTGCCGTCGCCAGTTGCTGCAGCAGGTGGAGATCAACGGCAGGTCTGTTGCGCGGGAGAGCTCGAGTAGCCCCGTCGACGGCTGCGACGAGTGAGTGCAGTCGCGGAGGCAGAAGCTGGTCAAGCTTCGTCAGCGCGCGCAGAGCGGCTTCTCCCACGTCATCTGTGCCAGAGAGCGCGCCCATGCGGAGGCAGGCAACCAGGGCGACTGCTTCGTCGTCATCGAGCAGCAGGGGTGGGAGGCGGCGCCCGGCACCCAGGCGGTACCCGCCGTCCAGACCTCGTGCGGCTTCCACCGGGTAGCCCAGCTGCCGCAGCCTGGTCACATCCCTCCGTACGGTGCGCTCCGTCACTTCCAGACGGGTGGCGAGTTCGTGCGCCTGCCAGGTGGTGCGAGCTTCCAGCAGCCCGAGCAGGCGAAGGACGCGCTGAGTGGTTTCGGCCATGTCTGCATTCTCGCGGAGGCAGCGGACCGAAGCTGTCCGCAGGGCCTGGTGTCATGGTCGTGACAGCGCCCGCTGACCCCGAGAGGACATCATCGTGTACCTGCCCCAGATCGACAACGAGCGTGCCACGCTCTGCAACTACCTGGACGTTCAGCTCGATGCCATCCGAGCCAGCTCCTACGGTCTCGACGACGACCAGGCTCGTCGCGCTCCCCGGCGCAGCACCTTGAGCATCAGTGGGATCACCAAGCACGTCGTCTACTGCATGAAGCAGTCGCTCTCCGGGGCGGGACGCCACGAGCACGACCAGCCGTTCGAGGCGTTCTTCGCGAGCTTCACGCCGTCGGACGACGAGGACATCGTGACGCTGCTGGAGACCTTCGACGAGGTTCGTGGCGAATACATGAGGATGTGCCGTGACGGTGAGCTCGACGCGGAGCTGCCAGTGGGCCCCATGCCCTGGGTGGGCATGACTGAAGCACGCCCGGCGAAGTTGCGATACCTCTACGTCCACCATGTGGAGGAGTTTGCCCGGCACGCGGGGCACGCCGACATCATCCGCGAGGAGATCGACGGCGCACAGGCCGCGGAGCTGCTCGCGGCGGTCGAGGGACGACCCGCGAATGACTTCGTGACCCCCTGGCAGGCCAGATAGCGCCGTCGTCCTGAACGCACGATCAGCACGGCGGGCAGACGGTGCGGTGTCCCGCCGTCACAAAGGTGGGGCAGGTCGTCGTCAGGCCTGGCCGCGCGAGATCAGGCGGCCGGTGGGTGTCTCGTAGTCCGCCTCGTGCCCGCCCACGAAGGTCTTGCGGACCTTCCCGGAGAGCACCGTGCCCTGGTGGGGGGGGGGTGATGGGGTTCTCGTGGTTCAGTCGCTCGGCGTCCACCACTTGGCCCTCGTCCGGGGCGAAGACGGCCATGTCCGCGTCGTGCCTCGGTCCAGATCAGGGACACCCCCAGCTGCAGCGAGGACACCCCGCCCCACGCGACCTCGAAGTCCCCGTTGCCCTGGTCCTTGAGCTCGAGCGTGGAGGGGGAGCGGTCCGCGACGATGTCGTCGACGGTGCCGTTCACCAGCCCCTCCACAGCATCTCCCGGGTGGAGACTTCGCGCACGGGTGGGCAGCACTTGCCCGCAGTGGCGCCGTCCGGGATCTCCTCCGCGAGCAGTGTGAGGTAGTGGTGGCGGGTCTCCACGGTGATGTCCAGGCCGTCGTTCTTCGCGGAGCGGATCATGGGGATGGCGTCCGAGGAGGACGGGTGCAGGATGTGCGAGCGCCCACCGGTCCAGCGGGTGCGCCCGACGTTCTCCGCGAGCGCCTCCGCCATCTCGTCCGCCTCCAGGTGGAGGAACTCCTCCACCCCCGGAGTGCAGCAGGAAGCACTTGAAGCCGGACACGCCGTCATCGTGCGGGGGCGCAGGTCCTTCCTTGTTGCCGGGGACGGCGCCGCCCCGGAAGCCGATGTCCACGAACGCGTTCTGCGCCGTGAACAGCCGCTCGTACTCCAGGGCGGGCACGTTCACGGTGGCGGTCACGGAGTTCAGGGGCATGCGCCTGGTCCGCCGTGGCCCGCACCCGCTTCTTTGCGCGCTCCTCGTCGACCTCGGGGTCTGCGGCCGCCCCGGGCTGGGGGGTCTTGTCCCGGGTGGACTCCGGGGTCTTCCTCTGACGTGAACCGTGCTGCGGGGAGGCATTCGTGGAAGGGGTGCCCTTCCGCTGGCGCGTTCCGGCGCTCGTGGCCGGGCGGTGCGGTGCGTGAGGGGCGGCTCGTCCTCGAGTGCCCGTGGAAGTGGAAGGCTCCGTCACTGCGAGGCGATGCGGCGACCGACCTCACGGAGCAGGCGGGGTGCCCCTCGCATCGACGTTTCTGGGTCCGCTGCAAGCGCGCGCAGTTCGTGGACGGCGGTGAACCCCGCCTCGCGAAGTGTCGCGGAATCCAGGGTGGTGCGTCCGCACACGGCCACCACGGGCACGCCGTGGCGCCGCCCCACGTGCAGCACGCCCAGCGGCGTCTTCCCGCCGAGACTCTGCTCGTCCAGGCTGCCCTCGCCGGTGAGCAGCAGGTCCGCGCCGGCCACGGCGACGTCGAGCCCCACGAGGTCCAGCACGACGTCGATCCCCGGCCTGCGTTCCGCGCCCAGCACCGCGAGTGCCGCGTAGCCGACGCCGCCCGCAGCCCCCGCGCCGGGTGCGTCCGCGGCCTGGCGGGCCGGTTCGCCGAGCGCGTCCGCGAGGCGGTCGCGGAACACGGCCAGGGCGGCGTCGAGGTCCAGGACGTCCTGTTCGGAGGCGCCCTTCTGCGGGCCGAAGACCGTGGCGGCACCGCGCAGGCCGAGCAGAGGGTTGTCGACGTCCGCGGCAAGCACGAACTCGACGTCCCGGATGCGTGGGTGCAGCTGTGCGGCGTCCACGTGACGCAACTCCGCGAGCGCCGCGCCGCCAGGGGGCAGGTCGCGGCCGTCCAGGTCCAGCAGGCGCAGCCCCAGCGCGGCGAGCATCCCCGCGCCGCCGTCAGTGGTCGCGCTGCCGCCCACGCCGAGCAGCACGCGGGTGCAGCCGGCATCGAGCGCGGCGGCCACGAGCTCGCCCGTGCCGCGGCTCGTGGCGGTGCGGGGTGCGAGCACGGGGCGGCCGTCCTGGATGGGGAGGACAGCGAGGCCCGAGGCCAAGGACATCTCCACCACGGCCTCGTCCCCGCGTCGACCCCACGCGGCGGGGACGGGACTTCCCGCGGGTCCGGTGACGGTGAGGTCGTGGCGCTCGAAGCCCGCGTCCAGGGCGGCGTCGAGCGTCCCCTCCCCGCCGTCGGCGACCGGCAGAACCTCCACGACGGCGTCCGGGCGCACCTCGGCAATGCCCGCCGCAAGCTCGGCCGCCGCCTCGTGGGCGGTCACCGACCCCTTGAACTTGTCCGGTGCCACGACGACGCGCACGGTCTCCTCCTTCTGCGGATGTCCGGTTCCAGGACCATTCCAGCACGACGCCGCCCGCTCGGGGCCCGCTCGCTCGGCACCTGTTCACGTGGCACCCGCCCAGTGTGCCCGCCCGCCCGGCGTGCCCGCCTGCTCGGGGCCCGGCCGCGCGGTGCGCAGCTGTGCGGCGTCGGTGTGCCGAACAGGCGTGCGGCCTCACGCGCGCCGGTCGCGGGGGAGCCACGCGAAGGGGTCGTCCTGGGAGGGGACGTACTCCAGCGCCACCGGTCCGTGGTAGCCGCGCTCGTGGGCCCGGGCCACCCACCGGAGCAGCGGCAGATCGCCCGTGCCCGGCTCGTGGCGGCCGGGCGCATCCGCGAGCTGGATGTGCCCGAACTCCGCGGCGTGCCGTTCGATCAGGGCCTCGACGTCCTCCCCGTTGACCGCCAGGTGGTAGAAGTCCGCGAGCAGCTTCACGTTCGGGCAGTCCACGCGGTCGAGCACGGCCATGACGTCCGCGGCGGTGCGCAGAGGATACGTCGAGGCGCCGGAGAGCGGTTCCACCAGGACCGTCCCGCCGAAGACCGCCACCGCGTCCGCGGCGTACCGGAGGTTCTCGACGGCGGCGTCGTCCTGGTCGGCCACGGGCACGTCCGGCAGGCGGTTGCCGTGGAGGGCGTTGAAGGCCCGGCAGCCCGTGGCCTGGGCCACGCGTACCAGGGAGTCCACGCCTCGCCGGAACTCATCCGTGCGCGTGGGGTGGGAGAGGACTCCCCGCTCACCGGCAGGCATGTCCCCGGCAAAGAAGTTCAGGCCCGTGAGCTGGACGTTCGCGTCCTCCAGCGACCGGGCGAAGTCCTCGATCTCCCTCTCGGACGGGGTGGTGGCGGGGAACGGCCACCAGAACTCGACCGCGGAGAAGCCTGCGCGCGCCACGGCGGCGGGGCGCTCCAGCACGGGCAGGTCGGTCAGCATGATCGAGGCGTTCACGGTGTACCGCACGGTGGGCCCTCTCCGGGGCGGTGGCGCGGCCGCCCGTTTTTCGCTTTGATTCCATGATATGGAATTTGAGTTCTGATGAATGAAAAATTATCGACCGATGTGATGCGCGTCAACCCTTGGTGTGGGATTTGAGAGCTGGACGGGGCGACGTCCTCTCACGGTTTCCTCCAGGACTTCCCCCGCACCACGGAGCAGGCGGCCGGTCGCCCCGAGCCCGGGCGCCCGCACGCACCGCCCGACGTCGCCCACGAGCCGCGCTCGGGCACGAGCGAGAGGCTCTACAACGTGGACCTCGCACCCACCAGCCGTTACGGGCGCACATGGAGCGCGCAGAGCATCTTCACCATGAGGGGCAACGACCTGCACTCCCCGGGCAACTACGGCTTCGCCATCGGCCTCTTCGCCCTCGGACTCGGTGCGTGGCAGGTGCTCACGGTCCTGGGTGCGGGCGCGCTGCAGGTGCTCGCGTCCCTGGCGCTGCTGATCCTGCCGTGGAACCTCTACACCTCGCCCGTGGTGATCGTGTGCTTCCTGGGTGGGTTGGGCGCCGCTGCTCGGGTCGCTCTTTGGGATCAGCATGGTGGACTACCGGCTGATCCGCCGCTCCAGCGTGAACGTGCCCCGGGGTCTCCACGGACACCCACCACGGCGAGTACGTCTACCGCGGCGGCGTGACCCCCGGGCAATCGGGGCGTTCATCCCCGCAGCACCGGTCTCTCTGGCGCTCGCCCTGCTGCCCGTCTTCAGGCCACCAGCGCGTTCTCGTGGTTCATCGGGGCCGGCCTGGGCGCCCTGGGCTACCTCGTCACCGCCGAGCGCGAGCTCGAGTACACCGACCAGCACGGTGAGGCCACCGTGGCCGCCACTTCGCACCGACCCTGCGTCTCGCACGAGATCGCGGCCGACGCCGCCGCCGCGGGCTGCCTCCCGCTCGCCCCGCAGGGTGGAGCCCGGCGTCGTCGTGCCACCCGATCCCCGGCCACCCGAAGGACCCACCAGGCGCATCCTGACCGTCAACGTGAACGCCACACCGTCCGTGACCGCGTCCATTGCGGAGGCCCCGCGCGCCGTGGCCGAGCCCGGCGTGGAGATCGTGGGGCTCACGCCCACATTCGGCGCGCCGTCGTGCGAAGGGAACGTGCAGTCCTACCTCGCCGCGGTGGGGGTGATGGACGCGGTGCTGACCTGTGACCAACCCTTCAACCCCGTGATCCAGGCCAGGTTCGGCGAGCACCGGCGGGAAGGTCTGCAAAAGCTCCTCGATCGGCCCGTCGTGGACATCCCGAGCCGGCCGCTTACATCGCCACCTTCGTGGGGCGCAGATACACCGGGAGTGACCACCCTGGACTGCACCGTGCCGCTGATCGAGGACCGGTTGCGGCTGGCCGGGCTGATGGAACGCTGCGCATCCGTGCGGGCGTCGAGCACCTCCGTGCCGGACCTGGAGCGGGATGAGAACGCGGCGGTCGAGACGATCGTCGCTGAGGCGCAGCGGGCCGTCGAACAGGACCGCGCCGAGGTGGCTGTCCTTGGCTGTGGCGGGATGGCCGCCCTTGAGGGCGCCGTGCACCAGCGGTGCGGCGTGCCCGTGGTGGATGGCGTGGCTGCCGCGGTCAGCGTGGCGCAGTCGCTCGTGCGGCTGCGGCTGAGGACCTCCAAGGTCCGCACGTACACGAGCCCTCTGCCGAAGGACCTCAAGGGTTTCCGGTTCGGGCGGTGAGGCCGGCTCGCGTCCCGGGCTTCCGACTACTTGCGGGGGAAGCCTCCGGCCAACAGGGCTGCCGCGATCAGGGCCGGCTGCCCAAACAGGCGGGCCAGTCGCCTGCCATCGGTGTCCAGGCCGAAGGCGTCGTGCCGTTCGGCGTACTGGCTGATGTTGCCGGGGAAGATTGCGGCATAGAACGCGGCCAGCCCGGCGCCCACGGCGGCGCGCTGCTTCGGCAGTGCGAACAGTGCCGCACCGAACGCAATCTCCATCACCCCGGAGGCGAGCACCACCGTGTCTTTGTCCACAGGGAACCAGTCGGGAACCTGTGCCTGGAAGTCCTCGCGGGCAAAGGTCAGGTGGGAGATCCCCGCGGTGGACATGAACGCCCCGAGCCCCAGGCGGGCGACGTTCTGCGCAGTGGTGGGCTTGGGAGCGGGCGCGCTCAGTGACTGCAGTGCGTTGACAATGCGGGACATGGGATCTCCTGGAAGTCGCATCGGGTACTTATACTTATCAGTAACAAACCCACCGGGCCCGTGAGTATTCCTCGGTGCTCCAGTGTGACACCGGAGCACCGAGGGACTACAGTCACCCGCCATGACTACCAACGTTGCTGCCTATCAGGCCGTTGCCTCCGGTGCCCCGCTCGAGAAGGGGACCGTCGAGCGGCGGGACCTGCGCCCGGACGACATCCGCATCGAGATCGAGTTCGCCGGGATCTGCCACTCGGACATCCACACCGTGCGCGAGGAGTGGGGGCCCATCGAGTTCCCCATGGTTCCGGGACACGAGATCATCGGCCGCGTCACCGAGGTCGGTTCCGAGGTGCGGAAGTTCACCGTGGGGGAGCGCGCCGGAGTGGGCTGCCTGGTGGACTCGTGCCGCGAGTGCGAGTGGTGCCTGAAGGGCGAGGAGAACAACTGCCCCCAGGCCGTGGGCACCTACAACGGCAAGGACCGTTTCGACGGCCGCCCCACCGACGGCGGGTACTCCACCGAGATCATCGTCTCCGAGGCGTTCGCCCTCCACATCCCCGAGAGCCTCGACCCGGCGGCCACCACGCCGCTGCTGTGCGCGGGCATCACCACCTACTCCCCGTTGCGCACCTGGGGCGTGACCGAGGGCTCCAAGGTGGCTGTGGTGGGCATGGGCGGGCTGGGCCACGTGGCCGTGAAGCTCGCCGCCGCCATGGGGGCCGAGGTCACCGTGATCAGCCAGACCCGCTCCAAGGAGGAGGACGGCCGGCGATTCGGCGCCACGAACTGGATCGCCCGCAAGGAGGACCCGGAGGCCCTGAAGGAGCACAAGGGCGAGTTCGACGTCATCATCAACACCGTGTCCGCGCACATCGACGTGCAGGAGTTCATGGCCACCCTGCGCCCCCACGGCGCCATGGTGCTGCTGGGTCTGCCCACCGAGGCCCTGGAGGTCAGTGCGGGTTCGCTCATCGGCGGTCGCAAGTCCCTCACGGGCTCCAACATCGGCGGCATCCGCGAGACCCAGGAGATGCTGGACTTCTGTGCCGAACACGGCGTCACCGCGGAGATCGAGCTCATCAAGGCGGACGAGATCAACGACGCCTACGACCGCGTGGTCGGCTCGGACGTCCGCTACCGCTTCGTGATCGACGCCAAGACGATCTGAGGTTCCGAACTGCGACGACGGCGCTCCAGGCCATGACGGCCCGGGGCGCCGTCCTCGTCTGGCCAGGGAATCAGGGATCGCCAGAGACACCTCGCGCTCGGAACACGTGAGCGCCACGAGGGCGGCCTCAAGCCTCCGGGTGATTCTTGGAAACGGGTCCGCGCGGGGAACCTGCCCGTCCTGCCGCAGAGGCTCTCCTCGCAGCCAGCCGAATCCCGCCGTACGCCACGACGGCGGCGATGCGAAAGGCCACGCCGGCTGGGGTACCGGCAATTTTTCGTGGGGGCGTCATCGTTTCTCCTCACGCGGCAAGCCGCGTCGTGGTGCGCCTCAAACGCAGGCAGCAAGATGCCTCGCGCACCATGGCCGTGCGACCACATGAAATCGCTCTCCTGGACCTCACACCAGTCCTCGTGGAGCCGGTACACGGCCTGGCCCTCGAGGATGTGGGGCCCGGGCTCCATCACGTGGGTCTCCGCGAAGGGGATGACCCCGCCGGGGAGGAACGTCACGATGGTCAGGTGCATGTCGTGGCGCAGGTCCGCGCGGGGCATAGAGCCCTCGGAGAGAACGGGGGCGTCCCCCGCCGCGCCGCGCGGGGCGGTCGTGGCGGGGGACGCGTGAGCGGCGTGGGCCGGTTGGGTCACTTGCTGCCTTCCAAGAGGTCATACGCGGACAGCGTGAGGAAGTTCGGGTAGTCCTCCCTGAGCACCATGTCCGAGATGAGCCGCCCGGCGGGCACGAACCACTTCTCGTAGTTCTCCTGGTCGATCTCACCGCGCAGCACCTCGAGCTGAGTGTCCAGTGCGTCGGAGACGAGCTCGCGCGTGGCGGTGTTGCCGGTGTCCGTGTAGACCACGCCGTTCTTGATCTGCTGCCAGATCTGCGAGCGGGAGATCTCCGCGGTGGCGGCGTCCTCCATGAGGTTGTGGATGGCCACCGCGCCGCTGCCGGACAGCCACACCGCCACGTAGCGGATGGCCACGTACAGGTTGGCGTTGAGCTCCTTCTCTGTGCGCTGGTCCCCCGCAGAGGGCACGTCCAGCAGCATCTCGGCGGTCACGTCCACGTCGGGGCGCTGGTGGTCCACCTGGTTGGGCTTCTCGCCGAGCACGCCGTCGAAGACCTCCTGGCACACGGGCACCAGGTCCGGGTGGGCCACCCACGAACCGTCGAAGCCGTCCCCGGCCTCGCGGGTCTTGTCGTTGCGGACCTTCTCGAACGCGGCCTTGTTGATCTCCTCGTCCTTGCGGGAGGGGATGAACGCGGCCATGCCGCCCATCGCGAAGGCGCCGCGCTTGTGGCACGTCTGCACCAGCAGGTCCGTGTACGCGCGCATCAGGGGAGCGGTCATCGTCACGGCTGAGCGGTCCGCCAGGATGAACTTCTCGCCGGCGTCACGGAAGTACTTGATGATCGAGAACAGGTAGTCCCAGCGCCCGGCATTGAGCCCGGAGGCGTGGTCCCGCAACTCGTAGAGGATCTCGTCCATCTGGAACGCGGCGGGAATGGTCTCGATCAGCACGGTGGCGCGCACGGTGCCGTGCTCGATGCCCAGGTACTCCTCCGCGAACGTGAACACGTCGTTCCACAGCCGCGCCTCCAGGTAGGACTCCATCTTGGGCAGGTAGTAGTAGGGCCCCTGACCGTTCTCGATCAGCTGCTTGGCCGTGTGGAAGAAGTGCAGCCCGAAGTCTGTGAGAGAACCGGAGCCGGTCTTGCCATCCACCGTGATGTTGTACTCGGGCAGGTGCCAACCGCGCGGTCGCATGACCACCACGGCCAAAGGCACGTCCTCGCGGAGCTTGTACTCCTTGCCCTCCGGGGAGGTGAAACCCAGGGTTCCGCGGGCGGCGTCGCGCAGGTTGGCGATCGCGTCCACCTGGTTGGCCCAGCTGGGGGAGGCGGCGTCCTCGAGGTCCGCGAGCCACACCTTGGCGCCGGAGTTCAGGGCGTTGATCGCCATCTTCGCGGGCGATGCCGGTCCGGTCATCTCCACGCGCCGGTCCTGCAGGGCGGCGGGTGCCGGCGCGACCTTCCAGTCGCCCTCGCGGACCTCACTGGTCTCGGGGAGGAAGTTCATGGTCCCGGTCTCGGCGGCCTGGCGGCGCACGGTCTCGCGCTTGCCGAGCAGCTCCTCGCGGCGGTCCCCGAACTTCTGGTGCAGGGCCTCGACGAACGCGAGGGCCTCGTCCGAGAGGATCTGGTCCGCGGCGGCCACGTTCTCGGGCGTCGTGTGGGTGATGCTCATGGGTTGCCTCCTGGATGTCGGTGCAGTCGGTCGTGCCAGGGCAGCGGGCGCTGCGCCATTAAAAATCCGCATGGTGGAAAAATAATTCCACTAACGGCATCGTAGGCGTAGAATGTGACGCATGACAACCGCCAATTGAGTCCTGGCTCACACAGTGCGGTCGGTTCTTGAGGGCATCTCCCGGGGGCGTCGCGGCACCCCTGCGAGCCGGTGACCCGGCCGACCCGGCGGTCAGCCCAACTCAGCAAGCAGAGGGAGCACACGCATGGTGGACGGCAGGAGCGCGGGCGGGGTCCGGTCCGTGGAGCGGGTCTTCGACCTGCTCAGCATCATCACCGCCTCCGGCGGAGAGTCCTCGCTCAGCGAGCTCGCCTCCCGGGCCGAACTGCCGCTGCCCACCATCCACCGACTGCTGCGCACGCTCATCCCGTTGGGCTACGTGCGCCAGCTTCCCAACCGCAGCTACGCGCTCGGCCCGGGGCTCATCCGGCTGGGCAACGCGGCCGGGCTGCAGCTCGGCACCTACGCGCAGCCCGTGCTGCAGGGGCTCGTGGACGAGCTGGGGGAGTCCGCGAACATGGCGATGCTGGACGGGCAGATGGTCATCTACGTGGGTCAGGCACAGTCCTCCCACTCCATGCGGATGTTCACGGAGGTGGGCCGCCGGGCCCACATGCACGACACCGGGGTGGGCAAGGCGATCCTGGCAGCCCTGCCGGAGCAGCAGGTTCTGAGCATCGTGACGTCCATGGGCATGCCCACCCCCACCGTGAAGAGCCACGGCACCGTGGAGTCCCTGCTCGCGGACCTCGAGGTGATCCGGGAGCGCGGCTACGCCGTGGACGACGAGGAGCAGGAGATCGGCGTGCGCTGCTTCTCCATGGTCCTGCCCAACGCCCCCACGCCCACGGCCATCTCGGTCTCGGGTCCCACCACGCGGGTGGACTGGGGGTTCGGCGAGCGTGCCGTTCCCCTCCTGCGCGACGCCGCCCAGCGGCTCTCGGCGCAGTTCGCCTCCGCGCGCTGAGCGCCCCACGGGACGCGGTGGTGCCGCCGTCGTGACCGCGCACGTGCGCGCGGTGAGGTGTCAGCGGCGAGGGAGTGCAGGCAAAATCGACGGCGCGGTAGCCGCCGATGTGCTCCGTGCCCAGGAGCAACGCCCGCGCGAGACCGTCCGGACGCGGATGCTGCGCGTACGTGGTCCACATGCCGAACCGTGGCCCGTCCTCGAGCCGCTCGGCGTCGTGCGGGGTGGTGATCACCAGGATCTCCCGCACCCCGGCCAGCAGCAGCGTGGACAGCGGGTGATAGACCATCGGCGTGTCGTAGAAGGGGGCCAGCTGCTTGCCCGCACCCTCGGTCACGGGGTGCAGGCGGGTGCCCGGGTGGCGTCGTCCCCGGCGCTGCCGCGCGGTGGCTAGCATGAGGGCATGAAACCCTTCGTGCTCCTGGCCACGCGCGCCGACGACACCATTGCGGACGAGGAATACCGTGCCGTGGCCCGCTTCGGGGGGCTCGAGGAATCCCAGCTCACCCGCATCCGGCTGGAGTCCGGGCAGTGGCCCGCGCTGGACCTGGACGAGTACAGCGGGATCATCGTGGGCGGCTCGCCGTTCAACTCGTCGGACCCGCCGGAGGAGAAGTCCAAGGCGCAGCGCACCGCGGAGACCTGGATCAGCTCCCTGCTGGACGAGGTGGTGGCCCGCGACTTCCCCTTCCTCGGAGCGTGCTACGGCGTGGGAACCCTCGGCATCCACCAGGGCGCCATCGTGGACCACGCGTGCCACGAGGACGTAGGACCCGTCACCGTGACCCTCACCGAGGAGGGGAAGAAGGACCCGCTGCTCGCCGGGCTGCCGCACGAGTTCAGCGCGTACGTGGGCCACAAGGAGGGCACACGGGTGATGCCGTCCAATGCTGTGCTGCTCGCCACGGGCTCCGTGTGCAGGGTGCAGATGTACCGGATCAGGAACAACCTCTACGCCACGCAGTTCCACCCGGAGCTGGACCCCGAGGGACTCGTCAGCCGCATCATGGCGTACAAGGACCTTGGCTACTTCCGTCCCCAGGACACCCAGGCCGTGATCGATCGCGTGGTCAACGGACCCGTGGTGAACCAGGCGCCCCGGATCCTGCGCGCCTTCGTGGAGCGCTACCAGCGCTGACCCGCAGACCCGTTACCGTGGACGCATGAGTCAGCCGAGTGCCCCGTGGTCCCGCCCGACACCCCCGCAGCAGGGTGAGCAGCCCCGCCGCAGGGACCCCGGCGTGCGAGTTCCCGGCGTGCAGAACCCGGGCGTGCAAGGCCTGGCGCGGCCGTCCGACGGCCGCCACGTCCCCGGCCCGGTCTCAGCCCCTGGTCCCATCAGCGCGGGCACCACCCGCACGTTCTTCTACCACCGGCTCGCGCTCGCGGACCGCAACCACCGCTGGTGGATGCCCCTCGTGGAGGGTGTCATAGGGGTGGGCATCTACCTGGTGCTGAGCATCCTGTTCGGGATCGTCATCGCGTTCACCCTCCCGGAATCCCTGTCCGAGGACATCCTGGCGATGGACCAGATGGACCCGGCAGTGTTCCTGCTGCTCTTCGGCTCCGTGGCGCTGATGCTGCCCAGCGTGCTGCTGGCACGCCTGGTGCTCGGCCCCCGCCCGCTGGGCCTGGTCTTCTCCGTGGCCGGACGCATCCGCTGGAGGTGGCTGCTCACGTGCCTCGGGGCCGCGGCGGCCGTGTACGTGGTGGTCAACGCCGTGGGGATCGGTCTGGACATGACCACCGGCGGCGGCGTCCCGCAGCTCGAACTGGCACCGGGCTTCGGGTGGCTCGTGGTGCTGTGGCTCGTGGTGGTGCCCCTGCAGTGCACCGCCGAGGAGCTGGTCTTCCGCGGCTATCTGGCGCAGACCATCGGCCGCTGGCTCAAGCACCCGGCCTGGGCCATCCTCCTTCCGGTGCCGCTGTTCGTGCTCGGCCACACCTACGACGTGTGGGGTCAGGTCTCCGTGGGCATCATGGCCGTGACCATGGGCGTCGTCACGTGGCGCACGGGCGGCCTGGAGGCCGGGATCGCACTGCACACGGTGAACAACATGGTGGTCACCGCCATGGGCATGGTCGGTCTCGCGGACATGAACGAGACCTCCGGCAGCCCCTCGGACGTGGTCTTCGAGGTCATCCTCAACGGCGCGTACCTGGCGATCGTGTTCTGGCTCGTGCGCCGTCGCCCGGCGCTGGCCGTGACGCGCACCGTGATCCTCCCTCCGCCGCCGGCACCGCCGCGCATGCCCGACCTGCACGCCCGCCCCGCGGCGATCGCCGCGGACTCCTCGGGCATGGCCGCCTACGTGCTCAACCCCATCACCCAGACCTACATGACGCTGCCGCCGCAGTACGGCCCCTACTCGGTCCGCGACGCCGAGGGGCGCTACGTGGGCGTGCTGGACACGCGCACCTCGCAGGGGCAGCCGCAGCTGGCGCCCCCGGCGGACCGGGGCCGCCCGGAGAGCCCCTCCTACACTGGGGTCCATGACGAATAGATCGCCCGTGAGCTCCCCGTCCGCCGCCGACGCCGCGACGGGCTCCGCCCCGGAGACCGCCTTCGCGCGTGGTCTGGGGGAGTACGTCACCGCCTCGCCCAGCCCGTTCCACGCCGTCGCCACGGCCGCCGCCGCGCTGGAGGGCGCCGGGTTCACGCGCCTCTCGGAGGCCGAGGCCTGGCCGGAAGGCTCGGGGGGCCGCTACTACGCGGTGCGCGATGGCGCCCTGATCGCCTGGGTGCTGCCGTCCCGTGCCGCGGCCGGCGCGGGCTACCGCGTGCTGGGCGCCCACACCGACTCGCCGGGCTTCAAGCTCAAGCCCCGCCCCACCACCGTCTCCCACCGCTGGTACCAGGCCGGGGTGGAGGTCTACGGCGGCGCGCTGCTGAACTCATGGCTGGACCGGGACCTGCGCTTTGCCGGGCGTCTCGTGGTACGAGGGGAGAACGGGCCCCGCGAGGTGCTGAGCGCCACCGGGCCCGTTGCCCGGATCCCGCAGCTGGCCATCCATCTGGACCGCAGCGCCAACGAGGCCCTCACCCTCGACAAGCAGCGCCACACCCAGCCCGTGTGGGGCGTGGGGGACGCGCAGGACGCGGACGTGCTGGCGGTGCTCGCGCAGGCCACGCACGCGTCGTCGTCGGCCGGTGACCAGGCGTTTGGGACTGTGGCGCCCGAGGACATTCTGGGCTACGACATCACCGTGGCGGACACCCAGGCTCCCGAGCTCATCGGAGCGCAGTCCAACCTGCTCGCGAGCGGGCGGCTCGACAACCTGACCTCGGTGTACGCGGGACTGCGTGCCATGACCGAGCACGTGGAGGAGCTCGAGGCCGCCCCGCACGTGAGCATCCTGGCAGCGTTCGACCACGAGGAGGTGGGCTCCGAGACCCGTTCGGGCGCGGGCGGACCGTTCCTCGAGGACGTCCTGGAACGCATCGCGGCCGCCCGCGGGCAGTCGCGGGAGGAGCACCTGCGGGAGATCGCGGGCTCCGTGTGCCTCTCCTCGGACGCCGGGCACCTGGTGCACCCCAACTACGAAGGCCACCACGATCCGGTCAACACGCCTGAACCTGGTCGCGGGCCCCTGCTGAAGATCAATGCGAAGCAGCGCTACACCACGGACGCCGTGGGTGCCGCGCTGTGGGCCGGGATCTGCGAGGACGCCGGGATCGACTACCAGGAGTTCGTGGCGAACAACGACATCCCGTGCGGTTCGACCATCGGACCCATCACGGCCACCCGGCTGGGGATGCGCACGCTGGACGTGGGCGTGGGGCTGCTGTCGATGCACTCGGCTCGCGAGCTCGTCCACACCGGGGACCTGTTGGCGCTGAACGTGGCGGTTGCGAGCTTCTGGCGGGGCTGAGCCGGTCACGGGAGGACACGCGCGTTGACACCCTCGCGGCCCGCGTGATGGATTGAGCACGTAACGCCATCCAGAGCGGCCGAGAGACGTGGCTCGTCGACGCCGCAGCAACCGCCCGTGTCACGGGCCGGTGCTCCCACCACGGCCGATGGACAGTGCCATGCTCCGCTGACCGGTTCGGTGACCGTCGCCTCTCCCGCGGTGGGCGACGTCCGCGCCCCGCGTGCGCGGACGTCGCCCGGGGGAGGCCCGCGCCGCCGCACGGTCCCGGGCGCGTCCCGGCCGAGGGGCACGGCGCGCGGCGCGGATCCGACGCAGGGAGCCGTCAGCGCATGAGCACCACCCAGACCACCGAATCCCCCCGCACCCGGGCCCGCGAGAGCGCAGTACGGGAGGTGGCGCAGGAGGTCGCCGCAGCCACCGCGCTGCGGGAGGCCGCCGCCGCCGGGGCCTTCGGCACGGGAAGCACCCGCTCCGGCGGCGTCGTCCCCGGGGCATTCGCGGGCGGCGTTCCCGGCGGCTCCGCGGACAGCGACCGCGCCACGGGGTTCCCGCCCGCGGGCGAGATCCCCACGCAGGAGCTGCTGCAGGTCTTCCGCCCCGTGTTCGCGCGGATCGCCGCGCGCGCGGTGGCCCGCGAGCAGGACCACGAGTTGCCGTTCGAGTGCTTCGGGTGGCTCAACGCGCTGCGGTTCGGGGCGCTGACCCTGCCGGTGGCCCGGGGCGGCTACGGCGCCACGCTTGCGCAGACGGTGGAGCTGCTCGTGGAGCTCGCCGCCGCGGACTCCAGCGTGGCCCACGTCTACCGTTCCCACCTGGGCTTCCTCGCGAGCCTGGGTGCGGGCGAGGCGGACGTATGGTTCCCGCGCATTGCCGCGGGCGAGACCGTGGGCAACGCCGCCACCGAACGCTCCGGCGCCGCGCTGGGGACCGCCGCCACGAGCCTGGCCCGATCGGAGCAGGGCGGCAGCTGGGAGCTCAACGGCACCAAGTACTACTCGACCGGGTCGATCTTCTCGGACTGGATCCAGGTCACCGCGCAGATCCCCGGCCAGCAGGCCCGATCCCACGCGCTCGTGGGCAGCGACTGGGAGGGCGTGGAGATGGTGGACGACTGGGACGGCTTCGGCCAGCAGCTCACCGGCACGGGCACCACCCACTTCCGCGGCGTCGTGGTGCCTGCGGAGAATGTGCGGAACAGGGACGGGCGCAGCACGCAGGAGACCGCGGTCTTCCAGCTGGTGCTGCTCTCGGTGGAGGCGGGCATCGCGGGGGCCGCCGCGACCGCCGCCGTGGACCTGGTGCGTGCCAGGACCCGCGGCTTCAACACGGGCAACGGCGCGGTGACCCGTGAGGACCCCCAGGTGCTGCAGCGCGTGGGCGAGCTCAGTGCCCAGGCGGCCGCCGCGCGGGCGATCGTGCTGCAGGCCGCGCGCGAGGTCGACGCCGCCGTGGGGGTGCTCGGCCAGGAGCCCCGAATCACCGATCCCGAGGAGCTGACGAACGCGTGCGAGCTCGCCGTGGCCCAGGCGCACGTGGTGGTTCCCGGGCTGGTCAAGGACGTCACGGACGGAATCTTCGACGTCCTGGGTGCCTCGGCGGTGTCCTGCTCCAAGGCGCTGGACCGGTTCTGGCGCAACGCCCGCACCGTCGCCACGCACAACCCGGTGATCTACAAGGCGCGCATCGTCGGGGACCACCGCGTCAACGGCACGCCCATGTTCGGGGTCAACGCGATCGGTGAGGTCCGCGGCTCCGCGACCTCCTGACACGCCACCGACGACGACGCCCGGTGGCCCTCCGCGGGGGGAGGTCACCGGGCGCCGTTGTGCCGGGGCAGCGCCCCGGGAGGCCTGCTAGGGCAGCTGCAGCATGGAGATGTCCGCCATGCGGGCCATCACGCGCACCACCTGGCACGAGTAGCCGAACTCGTTGTCGTACCAGACGTAGAGGACCACGGAGCTGTTGTTCACGATGGTCGCGAGACCGTCCACCACGCCGGCGCGGCGGGAGCCCACGAGGTCCGTGGACACGACGTCCGGGGAGTCCACGTAGTCGATCTGCTTGCGCAGGGGCGAGTTCAGGGACATGTCCTTGAGGAACGCGTTGACCTGGTCCTTGTCCGCCGGGGCGTTCTCCAGCTGGAGGTTCAGGATGGCCATGGACACATCCGGGGTGGGAACGCGGATCGCGTTGCCCGTGAGCTTGCCCTGCATCACGGGCAGGGCCTTGGCCACGGCCTTCGCGGCGCCGGTCTCGGTGATCACCATGTTCATGGCGGCGGAGCGGCCGCGGCGGTCGCCCTTGTGCCAGTTGTCGATCAGGTTCTGGTCGTTCGTGTAGGAGTGCACGGTCTCCACGTGTCCCTGGACGATCCCGTACTCGTCGTTGAGCACCTTGATGACCGGGGTGATCGCGTTCGTGGTGCAGGACGCCGCGGAGAGGATGGTGTCCTCCGGGGAGATGTCCTTGTCGTTGACGCCGCACACGATGTTCTTCATGTCGCCCTTGCCGGGGGCGGTGAGCAGCACCTTGCCCACGCCCTTGGCCTGCAGGTGCTGGGAAAGGCCCTCCTCGTCACGCCACACGCCCGTGTTGTCGACCACCAGGGCGTCGTGGATGCCGTACTCGGTGTAGTCGATCTCCGAGGGGGAGTTCGCGTAGATGAACTGGATCGGCACGCCGTTGGCAGTGATCACGTTGTTCTCCTCGTCCACCGTGATGGTGCCGTCGAAGGAGCCGTGCACCGAGTCGCGGCGCAGCAGCGAGGCGCGCTTGACGAGGTCGTTTCCGGGCTTCTGGCGCACCACGACGGCGCGCAGGTTCAGGCCCGTGCCGTCGTTGCGGTTGAGCAGAATGCGCGCGAGCAGCCGGCCGATGCGGCCGAAGCCGTAGAGCACCACGTCCCGGGTCTCGGCGTCGTTGCTGCCGTGCTGGCCCACGGCGGGGGCGAGCGCCTCGCGCAGGTGAGCGGCCAGGTCCGTGGCACCGGAGTCCGTGAAGCCCTGGTACAGCTTGGCGACGTCCACGTTGCAGGCGCCCAGGTCCAGGCCGCCCAGGGCCACGACTATCTCCACCGTCCTGTCCAGGGGCAGCTCCTCGCCCAGGATGCGGCGCGCGAAGCGGTGGACCTTGATGATGTCCGTGACGGACTTGTGCACCAGGGAGCGCCCGAACACGGTGGTGACGACCTTGTTGTTGCGGTGGAGCTGCCCCACCAGGGGGACCAGCTGCTCGGCGAGGGCTTCTCGTTCGGACCAGGTGGCGCTCATGAGCAACCTTCTTCCTCGGCCCGGGACGTCGTCGTCCGGGCCGTCTTGGAGTCGCGCGACAGTGCGCGGACTGGCGGGGTGGCGCGCCTCGTGAGCGGCGCTGCTCGTCGCCGCCCAGTTTACGGGTCCGCGGGGGCGGCCCCGATCTGTGCCGCAGGATGACGCCGCCGCCCGAGCGCGACGTCGTGGACGTACGCCCCGCACATGTCGTGCCGGTGTGTGCGGTCCTCCGCAGCCGGGTCACGCGCACCCCCTTTGCTACCGTGGTGCCATGTTGACGGTGATCGGCGAGGCCCTCGTGGACGTGGTGTCCCGCAGCGGCGCAGAACCCCGCGCACACGTGGGCGGAAGCCCCATGAACGTGGCCGTGGGACTCGCCCGGCTGGGCCAGGAGGTCCAGTTCCTGGGCCGCTACGGGCAGGACGACTACGGCCACCAGGTGGTGGAGCACCTGCGCAGCAACGGTGTGGCGCTGCCGTTCGAAGCGGACGCCCGCCCCACCTCCGTGGCCCAGGCGAACCTGGACGAGCACGGTGCGGCCACCTACGACTTCCAGCTGGACTGGTCCCTGGACGTGGACACCGCGCGGATCGACGAGCTGCTGGACGGCACCTCGCTGCTGCACGTGGGCTCGATCGGCGCGATGCTCGAACCCGGCGCCACCGTCGTGGGCGAGGCCGTGGAGCGTGCGCAGCGCACCGCTCTGGTCTCCTACGACCCCAACTGCCGCCCCACGATCATCCCTGACTCCTCCGACGCGCGTGCCCGGGCGGAGCGCATCGTTGCGCTGTCACACGTGGTCAAGGCCTCGGACGAGGACCTGCTGTGGCTCTACCCGCACCGCAGCATCGAGGAGACCGCGCGCGCCTGGCTCAAGGCCGGGCCCCGTCTCGTGGTGGTCACCCGCGGCGCCCAGGGCCCGTGGGCCGTGAGCCGCGGCACCGGGCGCGACGGCGTGTCCGTCCCGGCCGCGCACGTCACCGTCGCGGACACCGTGGGTGCAGGGGACTCCTTCATGGCGGCGCTGCTCTCCGCGCTCGCGGACCGCGAGATCCTGGGTGCCTCCGCGGTCACGTCCCTGGAGGAGCTGGGTGCCGACGAGGTCACCGGGCTGCTGCTCTACGCGGCGGCCGCCGCCGGGGTCACTGTCTCCCGGGCCGGCGCGGACCTGCCCACGCGCGAGGACCTGCCCGTCACCTCCTGACCCGCCAGGCCCACCAGAGCGCACCGTGTGCGGGCCCCACACCGCTGGGCTCCGCCCCGCCCGGTCATCAGAAGCCCGATCCGCACGACGAGAGGAACACCGTCATGTACGACCGCCACCCCTACGCCGACCTGCCTGAGCTCCCCGAGTTCACCGTGACGTCCACGGACGTGACCGAGGGCGCCACGTTCGCCATGCCCCAGGTTTCCGGGGTCATGGGCGCCGGTGGAGAGGACATCTCCCCGCAGCTGTCCTGGAGCGGCGCCCCGGAGGGCACGAAGTCCTACGTGGTCACGATGTTAGACCCGGACGCCCCCACCCCCAGCGGGTTCTGGCACTGGTGCCTGTCCAACATCCCTGCGGACGTGACAGAACTGGCGACCGGGGCGGCGTCGAATCCCCCGAAGGGCGCCGTGACGCAGCGCAACGACGGCGGCACGGACGAGTACCTGGGTGCAGCCCCGCCCGAGGGCCACGGCCCGCACCGCTACATCATCTGCGTGACCGCGGCGGACGTTGCCGAGCTGGAAGTTGACGAGACCTCGAGCCCCGCCGTGGTGAACTTCAACCTCTTCACGCACGCTATCGGGCGGGCGTTCCTCACGCCCGTCTACGAAGTGGCCTGAGCGCGCGTGCCGGAGCACACGGGGCTTTCCGCACCGCCCGTCCGTCTGATCGCGAGCGACCTGGACGGGACGGTGCTCGGTCACGACTTCCGCTTCCGGCCCCGAACCGTCGCGGCCATCACCGCCGCGAGGGACGCCGGGATCCAGGTGGTCTTTGTGACCGGGCGCCCCTCGCGCTGGCTGCACCCACTGCACGAGCAGCTCGACGACGTCGGCGTGGTCATCTGCTCCAACGGCGCGGTGATCTACGACCCGGGGACCGAACGGATCCTGGAGGCGAGCGTGTTCGACGTGGCCCAGGCGCTGCCCGTGCTCGAGGACATCTCCCGAGCCTGCCCCGGCTCGCTGTTCGCCGCGGAGACCCTGGACACCGTGCACACGGACCTCGGCTGGTCCCGCACCGACCGCATGGAGGTCGAGGGCATCACGGAGGCCCCGCTCGCCGAGTCCCTGACCCCGGGCACCGAGGTGGTCAAGCTGCTGGCCAAGCTGGACGATGCCGATCCCGCCGCGTACTTCGAGCGCGTCAGGGAGATCGTGGGGGACCGGCTGTCCGTGACACACTCCGTCGCGGCCGCCCCGCTCGTCGAGATGGGTCAGCGCGGCTTGACCAAGGCGCGGACGCTCGAACGCTTCGCCGCCGAGCTCGGCGTCTCCAGCGCCGAGGTGATGGCCTTTGGCGACATGCCCAACGACCTCGAGATGCTCACGTGGGCCGGGCGCGGCTACGCGATGGCGGACGGGCACCCCGGCGTGGTCGCAACGGTGTCCCGCACGGCGCCTGCGTTCACGGAGGACGGCGTGGCGCAGGTGATCGAGCAGTACCTCGCCTCTGTGCCGGGTGACCGTGACCATGTCCATGACTGCGCCGGCGAGCACGCCGAGGAGAAGGAGAGCGACCGTGCCTGAGAGCCCCGCGGCGGCGCCGCGCCCCGAACGTGCCCCGGGGTCCGGGCGCCGGAACCCGGCCGCGCTGGCCCACCGTGGGTTCTCCCCGGACGGTCACGAAAACACGCTGGCCGCGTTCCGGGCCGCCGCGGAGCTCGGTTTCGTGTGGCTCGAGACGGACGTGCACACGACCCTGGACGGCGTGGTCGTGGCATTCCACGACCCCACGCTGGAGCGCGTCACGGGCACCACCGGCGCGGTCAACGACCTCACGTGGGAGCAACTGCGGGAAGTGCGCATCGGCGGCACCGAGGAGATCCCCACGCTCACCGAGCTGCTGCGAGCGCTGCCCGAGGCGTGCCTGAACATCGACGTCAAGGACGAGGCGTCCGTCGCCGCCCTGCCCGGGGTCGTGGCGCGCGAGCACGCCGCGCACCGGTTGCGCGTCACGTCCTTCTCCGAATCACGACGACGCCGCGCGCTCGCAGGGATCACCCGGCTTACCGGGCGGCGCGCCAAGACCTCCGCGGGAACGCTCGGCACAGCGGGGTTCCTCGCCGTCGCCGCGGTCGCACCCCTCACCGACAAGGTCTCGCCGCGGGTCGCGCACGCGCTGTGGGCGGCTCACCGGGCGGCGTGGTCCCGCGTGGTCGCACCCTTCGACACGCTGCAGTTGCCAGAGCGGCACACCGTGGAGCTGCCCCTGGGGCGGCGGGTGACCGTGCGGATCGTGACGCGGCAGTTCTTGGACCTTGCCCACCGGGAGGGTCTGCGCGTGCAGGTGTGGACCGTCAACGAGCCCGCGGACATGGACCGGCTGCTCGACCTCGGGGTGGACGGGCTGATCACCGATCGCGCGGACCTGCTCCGGGACGTGCTCCTCCGCCGGGGACAGTGGCCGCCTGATCCCCAGGACTGATGCCCAGCGCTGACGCGGGCGCGGTCCCGTGCGGCGTGGATGCGCCTGGCCGCTGCGACCCGTGACCACCCCCGGTGCAGGGCGAGGAGCGTTCGACGCGCTCCGTCAAGGTGCCACGCTTCACCCGTTCGGTGCCCCAGCACGGTAGCGTGGAACGTGATCGAGGCCACGAGCGGGCTGGCGAGCACCCCGTGCGCCGCGAGGCCCGCTCCGACGAGACCAGGGAGGCCACGTGCACTGCATGCGCCAGAGCCCTGCCCTCGTCCTTCCCGCCGGTAGCCGTCTGGGCGGGACTCGGAAGCCCTCCCGCCGCGGCGGTGCACGCCGTTCGCAGCCCGAGATCTACCGTCGTCGGCTCACCGCTCAGACGCCCGTGCGGAGACACCGCGTGGTGGCCGCGCGCCTCAGCAAGATCCCGTAGCTGGCTCTGCGCCGCTCGGCACTCCCTCCGTGGGCTGCCGCGCCCTCCCCTTCCGCCGCTCTGCGTCGCTGCCTCTGCGCACGACGACCATGCCCGCGACCACGCCGCCTGCGAGGAACCATGAATCCACTGCCACCCCCTATCCAGCCACCCGAACGTAGGGCTGCCCCCGGCCGCGCTGCGGCCCCGCACGAGGTCGCAGCGTCCCCCGCCGTGGGTGCCGTGCTGCGCTCGGCGGTGTCCCGGAGGGGATTCATGGGCCTGGGCGCCGCTGCGGCGTCGTTGGCCCTTGCCGGGTGCGGCAGTGGAGGCCAGCCCGGAGCGGGGACGGCCCGGGCCACGGGTGAACCGCAGCGCGGAGGCACCCTGCGGGTCGGAATGACCGGGGGCGGCGCGTCCGACAGCCTGGACGCCCATGCACCCGTGGTCACCGCGGACGGCGGGCGCGTGATGGGGCTGTACGACCGGCTCTACGAGTTCGACCCCGACTACCAACTGGTCCCCGGCCTGGCGGAATCCGCAGAACCCCGCAAGGGCGGGCGCGAGTGGGTGTTCCGGCTGCGGGAGGGCGTGCGCTTCCACGACGGCAGGCCCCTCACGCCCCAGGATGTGGTGGCCACGTTCGAGCGGATCACGGACCCCGACGATCCCAAGACCGGTGCCTCCGCTCTCGCTCTGCTCGAGCGCACCGTGGCGGTGGACGAGCGGACGGTGCGGTTCGAGCTGAAGGAACCGGACGCGTCCCTGGTGGACTCGATCGCCCAGAACTCGATGGGGATCGTGCCCGCGGACTACGATCCCGCCAAGCCCGTGGGCACCGGGCCGTTCACCCTCGGCTCGTTCGAGCCCGGCCAGGTGACCGTGCTCAAGCGCAACCCGGACTACTGGAGCGAACCGCCCTACGTGGACGAGGTCCATCTGCTGAACTTCAACGACCAGGACGCCCTGGTCAACGCGCTGCTCTCCACCCAGGTGGACGTGGTGGGTCAGCTGCCGCTGGCTCTGGTGGACGTGGTCAACACGGACCCGCGGTTGCACACGGTGCTCTCCGAGACGGGCAACTGGCTGCCGTTCACCATGCGCGTGGACACCGCCCCGTTCGACGACGCCCGGGTGCGCGAGGCATTCCGGCTGGTGGTGGACCGCGGGCAGATGGTGGAGCAGGTCTTCTCCGGCCACGGCACGGTGGGCAACGACATGTACTCGCCGTTCGACCCCGGCACGCCCACGCTGCCGCAGCGAACGCGGGACATCGCGAAGGCGAAGAAGCTCCTGGCAGAGGCGGGCCATCCCGCCGGTCTGGAGGTCGAGCTGGTCACCGCCCCCATCCAGTCGGGCGCCGTGGAGGCCGCCCAGGTCTTCGCGGAGCAGGCGGCCGAGGCTGGGATCACCGTGAAGCTGCGCCGCGTGGACAGCACCACGTTCTTCGGAGACGGGTACTTGAAGTACCCCTTCTCGCAGGACTTCTGGTACACCCGCAACTTCCTGTCCCAGACAGCGCAGGGCACCGTTCCGGGAGCCCCGTTCAACGAGACCCACGAGGCGGACCCGGAGTTCCGGGCCCTGTACAAGAAGGCCCGAGCCACGATGGACGAGAAGCAGCGCAACCAGCTCATCCAGGACGCGCAGAAGGTGCTCCACGACCGGGGCGGATACATCGCGTGGGGGTTCTTCAACCAGGCGGACGCCTACCAGAACTACGTGGGCGGTGGCTTCGGCCACCGCATCGGCATGCCCGTGTGCGGGTTCCACATGCGCCACCTGTGGATCGACCAGGAAGGGAAGTGATCGTGTGACCGCCATGATCCTGAAACGGCTGGGGGTCTCCGTCTTCGTGCTGCTGGCGGTGTCCCTGCTGGTGTTCATGTTCACCCTCCTGCTCCCGGGCGATCCGGCCCAGGCGATCCTGGGGCAGCAGGCCACCCCGGAACGGCTGGCCGCGCTGCGCGAGCAGCTGCAGCTCAACGATCCCTGGTACGTCCGCTACCTCACGTGGCTGGGCGGGCTGTTCGTGGGAAACCTGGGAACCTCCGCGGCCACGGGCGGCTCCGTGAACGCCCTGCTGGCCAGCAAGGTGTCCGCCTCCCTGGTGCTGATGGTGATCGCAGCCGTGATCGCGATCCCCGTGGGCCTGCTGCTCGGCACATGGTCCGCCATGCGCCAGGGCCGCGCCTCGGACCAGGCGCTCACCGGCCTCTCGCTCGTGCTCGCGGCCCTGCCCGAGTTCGTGATCGGCGTGGTGCTGACCACCCTGCTCTCCACCACGGTGTTCAGGCTGCTGCCCTCGGTCACCATGGCGGCACCCGGCACGCACGTGTGGGACCGGCCCCTGCAGCTGGTGCTGCCGTCCCTCACCCTGATCCTCGTGGTCGTGCCCTACATGATCCGCATGACCCGCACCACCATGATCGACGTCCTCGACTCCGGGTACGTGGAGATGGCCCGGCTCAAGGGCCTGCCCGAGCGCCAGGTGGTCTTCAAGCATGCCCTGCCGCACGCCGTAGGGCCCGTGGCCCAGGTGGTGGCCATGCAGCTCGCGTGGCTCGCCGGGGGCATTGTGGTGGTCGAGTTCCTCTTCCGCTACCCCGGACTCGGCCAGGCCATGGTCGATGCCGTGAACACCCGTGACGTGCAGGTGGTCCAGGCGCTGTCCATGATCATCGCCGCGTTCTACGTGGTCGTGAACCTGATCGCGGACGTGATCGGGATCCTCGCCAACCCCAAGCTGCGGACGGAGTCCCACTCATGAGCGCGCAGGACAGGACGAGCCACCCGCCCCGGCAGACCCGGGGGACTTCGGCGGCGAGCGACGTCGTCGTGGCCGAGGACGCCCTCGCAGCAGGCGACGGCGCCGGGGGCGGCCTCGGCGCCGCCACCGGCTCGGGGGACGCCGGAACGGCCCCGGACTTCGACCACTCCGAGTCCCGGGGGGACGCCCGTCCGGCGTCCTTTGCGCGGCGCGTGCTCTCCCAGCCCGTTGCGAAGCTGGGCTTCGTGCTCACCGGGATCGTGCTCGTGCTGGCCGTGCTGGGGCCCTTCGTGGTGCCGGCGTGGACCGGGCACACCCCCAACTCGTTCGCGGGCAAACCGTTCCAGGGCGGCGTCTTCGGCACCGACAACCTGGGCCGTGACGTGCTCTCCCGCTTCCTGGCCGGCGGCTGGCGGCTGCTGCTGTACTCGGCGCTGGCCACCGTGCTGGGCGTGGGGCTGGGTGCCGTGCTGGGCATGCTCGCCGCGTTCCGCGGGGGCTGGCTGGATGCGCTGATCATGCGCTGCGGGGACGTGCTGCTGGCCATCCCGCAGCTCGTGTTCGCCCTGTTGGCCGTGACCGTGCTGGGTCCGCAGGGGTGGGTGCTCGTGCTCGTGATCGGCGTGACCCACGCACCGCGCGTGGCCCGCGTGATCCGCGCTGCCAGCGCCGGGGTGGTGGCCGAGGACTACGTGCTCGCCTCCCAGATGTACGCCGTGCCGCAGTGGAAGATCCTGACCCGGGACGTGGTCCCCAACATCATGGGCCCGCTCATGGTGGAGGTGGGGCTGCGCCTGACCTACTCGATCGGTGCGGTGGCCTCGCTGTCCTTCCTGGGTCTCGGCATGCAGCCGCCCACCCCGGACTGGGGTCTGATGATCAACGAGAACCGGATCGCCCTGTCCCTGCAGCCCTGGGGCGTGATCCTTCCCGTGCTCGCGATCGCGGTGCTCACGGTGGGCACCAACCTCATTGCCGACGCCGTGGCCGGCGCCTCGGCGGGGCGGGTCGCCTCCACGGGACCGCGGCGTTCCCGGCGGAGAGCGGCCGAGCAGGCGGCGTCGAACGGCGCTGAGAGTCCCGCGGGCGGCACGGGCAGCGCAGGAGGTACGGGCCGGGCAGACGGGGCAGGCCGCTCGAGCAGCGCAGACGCCGCGGGCGCCGCAGATGTCGGGGACACCGGGGAGAAGAGGTCGTGATGAGGAAGTCAGAGCAGAGGGCCCGCGCCGAGGGCCGCGCGTCCGTCGTTCCGAGGGCCACGGTGGAGACCGCGATCGCGGTGGAGCACCTGAGCCTGGGTGTCGTGGACGGCGGGCTGATCCTGGACGACGTCGGTTTCCGGCTGCGCCCCGGGCGGATCCTCGCCCTCGTGGGGGAATCCGGGTCCGGCAAGACCACAGCGGCGCTCGCGTGCATGAACCACCTGCGCTCTGGGCTGGAGCTGCGCGGCGGCACCGTGGAGCTGCAGGAGGGGGCGTCCCGGTTCCACCGCAAGGCCGTGGACCTGCTGACGCTGTCCGAGAAGCAGATGCGGCAGCTGCGCGGTGGCACTATCGCCTACGTGCCACAGGACCCGGCGCTGTCCCTGAACGGGTCGCTGCGCGTGGGGGAGCAGATCGCGGAGGTGTTGCGCGCCCACGAGTTCGGCCGCAACGCCCGCGAACGCGACGCCCGCGTGGCGGAGGTCCTCAGCGAGGTGGGTCTGCCCAGCGACAGCGCGTACCAGCGCCGCTTCCCGCACCAGCTCTCCGGCGGGCAGCAGCAGCGCATCGGCATCGCCATGGCGTTCGCGTGCCGCCCCGCGGTCATCATCCTGGACGAGCCCACCACCGGTCTGGACGTGGCCACCCAGGACCTCGTGCTCAAGACCATCTACCAGCTGACCACCAAGCACGACGTCGCCGGGCTCTACATCACCCACGACCTCGCCGTGGTTGCGCAGGTCGCCAACGACGTCGCCGTCATGCTGCACGGGCGGATTGTGGAGGACGGTCCCGCGGAACAGATGCTGCGCCACCCGCAGCACGCGTACACGCGTTCGCTGCTCAGCGCCGTTCCCGACATGCAGGGTGCCCGGGACATGGGCGGCGGCCCCGCTGTCAGCCCCCTCGCCTCCGTGCGGGCGCCGTGGGACGACGGCCGTTCCGCGGCCACCCACTTCACCGCAGACAACACCACGCCCTGCGCCGACACGTCCGACCCTGGCTCGGCACCTTCTGAGCAGGATGCTGCTGCCGGGGAGGCCCCAGCCCCGACCGCACGTGCGGTGACGCGCGAGCGGGGCGCGGGCGGCGTCGTCGTGCCCGGGCAGGAGCACGAACCGGTCGTGCGGTTGCGGGACCTGCGCATGGCCTACGGGCAGGCGGTGATCCTGGACGGCATCAACCTGGAGCTGGAGGCCGGACAGACCACGATGCTGCTGGGTGAGTCCGGGTCCGGCAAAACCACCCTGTCCCGCAGCGTGGCGGGTCTCAACGACGACTACACGGGAGACGTGCTGCTGGACGGCGAGGTGCTTGCGCCCAGCACGCGGCGGCGCAGCAACGAGCAGCGCCGCCGGATCCAGTACGTCTTCCAGTCTCCGTTCTCGTCCCTGAACCCGCGGCGCAGCATCGGCGACTCGCTGCAGGTGCCGCTGCAGCTGGGTGGCGGGATGAACCGGGGGCAGCGCCGGGCGGCGGTGGCGGACGCGCTGGACGCGGTGCGGTTGGGGCGCAGCTACATCGACCGCCGTCCAGGAGAGCTCTCCGGCGGTGAACGGCAGCGCGCCGCCGTGGCTCGTGCCCTGGTGAACGCCCCGTCCGTGCTGGTGTGCGACGAGATCACCTCCGCGCTGGACGTCTCCGTGCAGGCCTCGGTGATCGAGCTGCTGCGCGAGCTGCAGCACGAGCGCGGGCTGGCCATGCTGTTCGTGACCCACAACATCGCGCTCGCCCGGCACATCTCGCACAAGCTCGCCGTCCTGGAACGCGGCAAGCTGGTGGACTACGGCCCCACGGACACGGTCCTGCGCAACCCCCGCCATGCGTACACGCGCTCGCTGCTGGAGCACGTGCCCACGCTGGAGGAGGTCGGCTGAGCACAGGGGTCCTCCCGGGGCGCGCGGTGCCGCCCGAGGGTGGACGCCACGGGTGGCCGGGTGCATGGCGTGGATCCGAGGTGTGGAGATACCGTTCCAGGTGCCCCGGGGCGGGTATGGCCACACCTCAGGTTCGGGTGCCGTGCGAGGTGCCCCGCCGTGCCACCCGGAGTGCGAGGGGCAGACGCCCGAACGTCTGAGGCACGACACGACGGCGGTTCCGGCCCGAGGGCGGGCGCGTCGCGCCTCAGAAGTTGCCGCAGCACGTCGGCAGTGGACTTGAGGCTGTCGGTGGGTGGCCGCATGCGGGCCAGCTCTGCACCTCAGATTCGGCCGGGGGCGACGACGCCGCGCGCCTCCCGCGGGCCCGTGTCTTCGTCCGTGCGCTGCGCCACCGCGATCAGCTCCGCGGCCAGGCCCCGGGTGCGTCGCGGGCCTCCCCACAGTGCGCGCAGTTCCCTCGTGAGGTGCAGCTCGGTGGGCACCTGCACGAGTGTTCCGGCGGCCACCGCCTCGTCCACTGCCAGTCGGCTCAGCACCGCGGGGGCCGCCCCCGACTGCACACTCACCCGCACCGCCGCGTTGCTCGGCATCTCGAACAGGGACACCGCCGGCTGCCCGAGTGCCAGGTCCAGGGCGGTGCGCGTGCCGGATCCGGCCTCGCGGGTGATCAGCGCGGCAGCGGCGAGTTCCGCCGCGGTGACGGGGCGGTCGCACCGGGCCCACGGGTGCTGCGGGTGGGTCACGAGCACCAGCTCGTCCCGTGCCACGACCTCGTGGTGCATGTCCTGCGGCGGATCGGGGCTCTCGATAAACCCCACGTCCGCGGCTCCCTCCCGCAGGTCCTGCACCACGTCCTGGGAGTTGTGCACGGTCACCTTCACGCGCGAGTCCGGGTGAGTGCGCCGCAGCTCCGCCAGCCAGCGGGGGAGCAGGTGCTCGGCGACGGTCTGACTGGCGGAGACCCGCAGCGGAGCGGCGCGGGATGCGTCGTGCGCGAGGAGGGACACGCCGTCGGCGAGACGCCGGGCCGCGTCCACCACGTCCCGCGCCCACTCGGTGACCACCAGGCCGTCCGGGGTGAGGGTGGAGCCGCGGGTGGAACGGTGCAGCAGGGTGACGCCCAGGGAGCGTTCGAGGCGCGCCATGGACCGGCTGGCGTTCGGCTGGGCCGTGCCCACGACGCGCGCGGCCGCGGCGAGGCTGCCGTGGTCGGCCACGGCGACCAGCAGCTCGAGCGCGGTGACATCCGGCCATGTGGACACATCCAGAGGATATATCGGCCATGCCAGTTTGCGGGCTACCGGTGGGCTGCGCGGCCGGGGGATTCTGAACCCATGTCCGCACTCCACAGCTGTTCAGCACCCCTCGACCTGCCCGCAGCGCTCGACGCCCGCGTGAAGGGCTCCGCCGCTGCCGACGACGCCGCCTCCCACTCCCTGCGCGGCTCCGCCTCGACGACGTCGGCCACACCGGACTCCCTGACAACGGGCGACGGCGCGGCGAACTCCGCCGGGCGACGTCGTGCGGACTCCGCCACCGGTCCCCGCGCCACCGTTACCCCGCCCGGGCCGCAGTGGTACGGGTCCCTCATGGGCACGGGCATCGCCGCGACCCTGACCCAGACGCTCGGCGGGGACCTGCCGGGTGGCCGGGCGCTCGCCGTCGTGCTGCTGGTGGTCGGGTGGGTGGTGTTCGCGGGGCTGACAGTGGCCTTCGGGCTGCGGATCGTCCGCCGCCCCGCCGTCTTCGCGGAGACCATCCGGGACATCCCCGTGCTGGCCGCGTGGGGCATGGTGTCCATGGGGGTGCTTTCGATCGGCTCTGCGACCTCCACCGTGGTGCCCGCCCACTGGCCCACGCTCGCCGGGGCGGCGTGGGCCGTCGACGGCGTGCTGTGGAGCGTGGGCACCGTGCTGGGGATCCTCACAGCCCTGGGGTTCGGGGCGCGGCTGATCGGCCGTGAGGTCGGTGCGCCCACCACGGCATGGGGCCTGCCCATCGTGCCGCCCATGGTCTCCGCGACCACCGGCGCCGCGCTCGTCCCGCACCTGCAGACCCGGCCCGTCCAGCTGCTGCTGGTGATCGTCACGGTTGGGTGCTTCTTCCTGGCCCTCGTGCTGGGGTTCGTGGTCTTCTCGGTGGCCTACCACTACCACTGGCGGGTGGCGGAGCTGCCGACCGCTGCGGCGACGAGTGCGTGGATCCCGCTGGGCGTGGTCGGGCAGTCGACGGCGGCCGCCCAGGCCATCGCCGTGCAGGCCGAGCACTTCGTGCTGCCGCAGGACGTGGGCACGCTCGGGCTGGTGGCGAACGTCTACGGGATCGCGATGCTCAGCTGCGGCGTGCCCCTGATCGTGTGGGCCACCGTGGTGACCGTGCGCGGGTTCCGCCGGGGGATGCCGTTCTCCCCGGGCTGGTGGGCGCTCACGTTCCCCATCGGCACGGTGTGCCTGGGCCTGCACGGGCTCGAGGGCGGCACGGGAGTCCGGGCGTTCGGCATCGCCTCGGACCTCGTCTGTCTCGTGCTGCTGGGCACGTGGACGCTGTGCACGGTCGCCACGGTCAGGGCCGTGTGGTCGCGCCGGCCCGCGGCGGGGTAGGGCAGGAGCGGGAGGGTGACGACGCCGGGCCCCTGGCTCCCTGCCCTACCGGGCGCCTGCGCCGAATCACCGTCCGCCTTCTTGCAGGAGGGCCCGGCTCGCTCCCGGACGCTCGCAGCGGCGACGAGAAGGGGGCCGGGGCCGGCCACCCGCACCGGACGACCCACGGGCAGGCGGCCGCGGGCTCGAGCCGGGCGGGTGACGTCGTGCCCGGCGTGTGACGCCCACGACACCCCTGGTTAGCATGGGGAGCATGAAGGCAACCGAAGAATCGTTCGTCCGCGCCGAGATACAGGGCCACACCGGGGTGCTCACGCTGACCCGGGGCAAGGCCCTGAACGCGCTGAACCGCAGCATGTACCACCAGCTCGTCAACGCGCTGCAGGTGTGGCGTGACGACCCCGCGATCACCGAGGTGGTCGTGCGCTCGGAGCTGCCCAAGGCGTTCTGCGCGGGTGGTGACATCAAGGAGGTCCGCACCGCCGCGCTGGAGGGCCACGAGGACGAGATCCGGGACGCCTTCGGCACCGAGTACGCCATGAACGCGATCATCGCGAACTACCCGAAGCCGTACGTCGCAGTGATGAACGGGATCGTGATGGGTGGTGGCATGGGGCTCTCGGTCCACGGCTCGCACAGGATCGTCACGGAGACCACGCAGATGGCCATGCCGGAGACCGCGATCGGCTTCTTCACGGACGTGGGGGCCAGCTGGTTCCTGCCGCGCGTCACTCGCGGCGCCGGGGCGACGATCGACAACGACGCCGCGCGCCGCGAATCCCTCGCCGTCGCCCGCTACCTGGGGCTGGGAGGCGCACGTTTCAACGGTGCGGACGCGATCGCCCTGGGGCTGGCGGACACGTACATCGACTCCGCGGACGTGGACGCGTTCGTGGCGACGGTGCTGTCCGACGGGGTGGATGCCGCGGTGTCCTCGTTCGGCAAGGACGCCCCGTCCTCGAAGCTGCTCGGGCTCTGGGACGAGATCCTGCAGCGCTACTCCGGCGAGACCCTGGAGGAGGTCGTGGCGCAGGCCGGGTCCGAATTGGACGGCATGAGCCCCACCTCCCTGGCCCGTGTGTTCGAGCTCCTGGAGCGCGGCTCGGTGGACGGGGACGTGGTCTCCTGTCTGGAGCGGGAGCTGCGCATGGCGGAGGACGCCGCAGTGGGCCACGACTTCATCGAGGGCGTGCGCGCCATGGTGGTGGACAAGGACAAGAACCCGCAGTGGGATCCGGCCACCGCCGCGGAGGTGGACCTGGACCGCATCCGCTCGGTCGCGGACGAGAAGACGGAACTGCCCATCCGGGTGTGATCCGGCCGGTCCCTTCCGAGCCTCCCTGGAACGCTGACGCCCCGCACACGAGAGAGTCCGCGGGGCGTCGTGCTGCTCCGGGGGCGGGATCGTGGCCTTGGACGGTTGAGCAGTTGGCGTCCCGCGGCGACTAGTTCACGAGTTCATACCTCACGATGTGGTGCTAG
>NZ_DGYR01000009.1:438008-518769 GCF_002398425.1 Kocuria sp. UBA5001 | reverse complement strand
ACCACGAACCACGAACCACGAGGAGCACACCATGAGCGTCGCCGTTCCCGAATCCGCACCCCGCACTCCCGCGGGTGGCTACACCTGGCGGCAGGACCGTTCCGCCGCCGCGCTGACCGGCAAGAATGAGATGGAGCGCGTGGGAGCAATGGCGCGCAGTATCGGCCAGGCTGCCGTGGAGATCCTGGCGGGAACCCGTCCGGCCTCGCAGCTGTCCCGGTGGACGGAACCGGAGGTGGTCGAGCGCTTCACGCAGCGTGCGGCCATGCTGAAGCTCGTGCAGGAGCAGTGCCCCGAACGGCGTGCGGCATTCGACGTGCACCGCGCCTCCAGAATCCGTCGCGTGCGCGTGTGCAGTCCCGCCCCGGGGTGCTGGGAAGCCTCGCTCGTGGTCGAGGAGACCACCCGGGCACGCGCGGTGGCGCTGCGCATCGAGCGGATCAGCCGCCAGTGGCGGGTCACCCACCTCGAGGTCGGCTGAATGCTCCCGTGCTGGGAGCCATCGGCTCAGCGGCGCTTGCTGCGCCTGGTCCTGGCTGCGCCCTTGCCGGCCTTGGTGCGCCGCTGGGCCCGGTTCGTCCCGGAGTCTGCGTCCCCACCGGCCTCGCCGTCCGACGTCGCGGTAGCGGTAGCGGCGGAAGCCGCAGCCGAGGCGGTGGTCGACGAGGCCGACGACGCCGCCCGGGCCGCTCCGGCCTCGGAGCCGGGCGCCGGCTGCGCCTCGGCCTCGACCGCCGCGCGGGGCTCTCCGTCCTCGTCGGGAGCCGTGTACTGCAGGAACGCCGGGCGCTGCGGCGTGGTCAGCTCGACCGCCCCGCCAGTCTCACCGGTGCGCTGCCTGCGGACCTCGAGGTTGAAGAGCGTGACCACGGTCTGCTCACGGATGGCGGCCATCATGTCCTGGAACATGGCGTGGCCCTCGCGCTGGTACTCCACCAGGGGATCGCGCTGGGCCATGGCCCGCAGCCCGATGCCCTCCTTGAGATAGTCCATCTCGTACAGGTGCTCCGGCCAGCGCTGCCCGATGACCGACAGCAGCACCCGGCGCTCCAGGTTGCGCATGGCCTCGGAGCCCAGCTGCTCCTCACGCTCCTGGTAGCTGACCTTCGCATCCGAGAGGATCTGCTCCTGCAGGAAGTCCGAAGAGAGACGGGGAAGACCGCCGGCTTCCTCCACCACTTCCTGGTGCGTGATCGAGATCGGGTAGATGGCGCGCAGAGCGGTCCACAGCTCGTCCAGGTCCCAGTCCTCGGAGTGTCCCACGCGGGTGCGGTCGGTGATGGTGGAGGTGATGATCTCCTCGGTGAACTGCTCGATCTGCCCCTTGATGTCCTCGCCCATGAGGATCCGACGACGGTCGCGGTAGACCACCTCGCGCTGGCGGTTGAGCACGTCATCGTACTTCAGCACGTTCTTGCGCTGCTCGGCATTGCGCCCCTCCACCTGGATCTGGGCGTTGGCGATACCGGAGGTGATCAGGCGCCCGGTCACAGGGACGTCATCCGGGGCGATGGCCATCAGACGCTGGGCGGCACCCGGGTTGAACAGGCGCATGAGGTCGTCCGAGAGGGACAGGTAGAACCGGGACTCCCCGGGATCGCCCTGACGACCCGAGCGGCCGCGGAGCTGGTTGTCGATGCGGCGGGACTCGTGGCGCTCCGTGCCGAGCACGTACAGGCCGCCCGCCTTCAGGACGTCGTCGTGCTCGCTGCGGGTGGCGGCCTCGCACTGCTCGAGCACCGTGGGCCACTTCGCCTCGTACTTCTCGGCGTCTCGCTCCGGGTCCAGCCCCAGCTCGGCCATCTTCTCGACGGCGTTGAACTCGGCGTTGCCGCCCAGCATGATGTCCGTGCCGCGCCCGGCCATGTTCGTGGCGACCGTGACCGCGCCCTTGCGCCCGGCCTGGGCTACGATCGCGGCCTCACGGGCGTGGTTCTTGGCGTTGAGCACCTCGTGGCGCACCCCGCGCTTGGCGAGCAGCCGGGAAAGGTACTCGGACTTCTCCACAGAGGCCGTGCCCACGAGCACGGGCTGGCCCTTCTCGTGGCGCTCCTCGATGTCCCGCACCACGGCGGCGTACTTGGTGGCCTCGTTCTTGTAGACCACGTCCCGCTTGTCCTCGCGGGCGATGCCCCGGTGCGGCGGAATGGCGACGACGCCGATCTCGTACGTGTTCATGAACTCCGCCGCCTCGGTCTGGGCGGTGCCCGTCATGCCGGAGAGCTTGTCGTAGAGACGGAAGTAGTTCTGCAGGGTGATCGTGGCCATCGTCTGGTTCTCGGGCTTGATCTCCACACCCTCCTTGGCCTCGATGGCCTGGTGGACACCCTCGTTGTAGCGGCGACCGGCGAGCACACGACCGGTGTGCTCGTCCACGATCTTCACCTCGCCACCGGCCACGATGTAGTCCTTGTTGTTGCGGAACAGCTCCTTGGCCTTGATGGCGTTGTTCAGGAACCCGATCAGCGGCGTGTTCTGCGACTCGTAGAGGTTCTCGATCCCCAGCCAGTCCTCGACCTTCTCGATCCCGGGCTCGAGCACGCCCACGGTGCGTTTCTTCTCGTCCACCTCGTAGTCGGTCTCCGGGACGAGCTTCTTCACGACGGTCGCGAACTCGCGGTACCAGCGGTTCGCCTCCCCGGAGGCCGGCCCTGAGATGATCAGTGGGGTCCTGGCCTCGTCGATGAGGATGGAGTCCACCTCGTCCACGATCGCGAAGTTGTGTCCGCGCTGGACGAGCTCGTCCTTGCTCCAGGCCATGTTGTCGCGCAGGTAGTCGAAGCCGAACTCATTGTTCGTGCCGTAGGTGATGTCCGCGCTGTACTGCTCCCGGCGGGTGGCCGGGTCCTGTCCGCTGAGGATCACACCCGTCTCCAGCCCGAGGAAGCGGTAGACGCGGCCCATGAGGTTCGCCTGGTATTCGGCCAGGTAGTCGTTGACGGTCACTACGTGGACGCCCTTGCCAGTGAGCGCGTTGAGGTACGCGGGCAGGGTGGCCACGAGTGTCTTGCCCTCACCCGTCTTCATCTCGGCGATGTAGCCGAGGTGCAGCGCCGCACCGCCCATGATCTGGACATCGAAGTGGCGCTGGCCGAGCGTGCGGGAAGCCGCCTCTCGCACGGCCGCAAACGCCTCCGGAAGCAGCCGGTCGAGCGACTCGCCGCCCTCGATGCGCGCCCGGAACGAGTCCGTCTCGGCCCGCAGCTCGGCGTCGGAGAGCTCCCTGAAGCTGTCCTCGAGGCTGTTGACGGCGTCCGCATAAGTCCTCAGCCGCTTCAGGACACGTTTGTCCCCCGTGCGAAGGACTTTTTCCAGGAATGACGCCACGTGTGTTCGCTCCTCCGAGATCGGTGGTGGGCACCGGAGATGGGCTGGGGGTGCACCGCCGAACAGTGTACGTGAGTGAGGCTGGACGATTCCCGCGTGCTCGCGGGACGCACGCCGCCCGTGACCACGACCCGGGCCCCGCGACGTGGTCACGGGGCCCGGTGGTGGTGCGGGGTGCTCGGCGGTGATGCCCGGCGGGCGGATTCAGGGGGCAGTGGCGTCTGCCTGGTAGGCGACCTTCTCCTCGCCGGAGGCGCCGTCCGCGCTGAGGCTGATCACGCCGTACTCCCACCCCTTGCGGCGGTAGACGGCCGAGGGCTCCTGCGTGTCCTTGTCCACGAACAGGAAGAAGTCATGGCCCACGAGCTCCATCTGGTCCACGGCCTCGTCCACGGTGATCTCGTGTGCCGGGAAGCGCTTGCGGCGGATCTCCACGGGCGAGGGGGTGTCGCTCAGGACGAAATCGTCGTCGAACACCTCGTCCTCGGCGGCGGCCAGCTCCTGCTCGGAGCCGAACGTGGGCCCGGCATCGCTCGGCACCACGGGCAGGGAGCCCGTGGCCTCGTGGACGGCGACGGGGCGCTGGTGGCCTCCGCGGTGGATCTTGCGACGGTCACGCGCCCGGCGCAACTGCTCCATGAGCTTCGCGTAGGCCTCGTCGAATGCCGCAAACTTGTCGTCGTTGCGGGCCTCCGCGCGGACCACGGGACCGCGACCGACCACTGTGATCTCCACACGGATCCCCTGGCGCCCGGAACCAGGGTTGTCCTTGGTCACCTTGACCTCGATGGACTCCACCTTGTCGCCCAGCTGCTGGAACCGCTCGCTCTTGGACTCGACGTATTCCCGGAAACGGTCCGGCAGAGTGATGTTGCGACCCTTGATGTTCAGTTCCATGAGAACCTCCAGAGCTTGAGGACGGTGTGGGACCAGTGGCTCGCCCACGCGGGACACCTTTGATTCCCGTGATCCAACGCTAGATGAATCCGTGAGGAAATTCACTGACCGCCACCTCGGACGTCCATGCGTTCTCCTGGGGTGAACGCGGGACGCGGACCCCGGCGAGGGTCACAACAGCGGGCACGCACGCCCCGGCGGCCCGCAGCGCCCGCACGGCCTCGGCCGCCGTGGCACCCGTGGTGAGGACGTCGTCCACGACCACGCACACCGCGCCGCGCACTCCAGAGGCATGCATCGTTGCGCGCAGCGCTCGTTCCCGTTGGGCCCCGCCGCGCCCTTTCTGGCTCCCGGTGCCTCGTCCCCGCACCCGCCGGTGGGACACGGCGGCAGTGACACAGGTGCTCCGTGGCAGAGGGGCACCCCCGAGGATGCTCGCCACGGGATCAAGCCAGCGACGACGCCGCGCGCGGGCGCTCGTGGGCACCGGCACCCAGTACAGCGGCACCGTCCCCGGAGCCGCCGCCTCCCGGACGTCCCGCGCGGCCGCGGCCAGCACCGGGGCGAGCACGGCCGAGAGGACCGGGGCGAGGTCTGTGCGTCCACCGTTCTTGAACGCCAGGAGGCAGGAGGCGAGCTCGTGCTCGTACTCACCCGCCGTCCACACACGCACCCCTGCGGCGGCAAGCGGCGGAGGGGGCACCAGCGAACGGGGGCGCGCCGTGGCACGCCGGAGCACGATCCGGCACTCGCGGCACAGGGCCCTGCCCGGTTCTCCGCACACTGCACAGGTCACGGGCAGGACAAGTTCCAAGACCTGGGCCCACCAGCCGCCGAACCGGGCGGCACGGGCGTCCCACGCCGCCCCGGGGCGGTGAGCCGGCCGTGGGAGCGGGCGGCGCGGCGTCGTCATCATGGGACCACTCCACACCGTGCGGCGGGCGGGCCACAGCGCGCAAGAGCCGTGGGGAGCGCAGACCGCACGGGCCCCGGGTGCGCCTCGCGGAGGGGGCGAGGCATGTCGCACCGGATCAGCCCCGTCTCACCCCGCGAACGCGGTGTCCGTGACCGTCTCGCTCTGCAGGGCCCACGAGCTGCCGGTGAGCATGTACAGCTTGCCGTCCGAGGCGCCGTACACCGCGGCCGGGCCGTTGCCGCCGGCGATCGAAGTCACGCCTTTCAGGGAGGGCAGCTCGTCGTAGCGCCCGGCCACGGTGTAGCGCCGGGGCTGCGCGTTGCCGTCCTGGTCCAGCGCCGTGGTGACGAACTCGTCCGCGCTGATCCACTGGGCCGTGTCCACGTCAACGTCCGCCGCCACCGCGTTGCCCTTCACGAGCTCTGTGGGGCGTCCGGAGTCATCCCGGACCACGCCCGCGAGCCACACCGTGGCGCGGGAGGAGCTTCCCGTGGTGGTGACCACGAGCGCCCGGCTCCCCTCCCGCGAGATCCGCAGGGATGCCACGTGCTGGTTCTCCAGCCACTGCGCGCTCACGGTCATGCCCTCGCCCTCGTCGGACGCGCGGACCGCGTGCACCGTCCCGGAACGGTCGGAGCCCCACACGTAGTCCATGCGGTCGAAGCTGGGGCGGGTCAGCTGTGTGCCGGACCAGCGCCGCACCGGCTCTCTCCCCGGGGCCACGGTGTAGACGGCGGAGTCCGCGTTGTTGACGAATCCGAAGACGGTGGCCTCGGTGCCCATGGCCGGGCGGGCGACCGAGGCGCCCTCGGGCAGGGTCACGTTGGGGATCTCCTCGGACTGCCCGCCCTGGTAGAACGCGAGGTGGTTCTCGGACACGCCGATCTGCCTGTTGGGCACGGTGACCGAGCGGACGGCCTCGCTGCTCGTCCGCCCGGTGGTCTCCACGGGGGCATCGTTGATGGTGAGGTCCACGTCCTCGACGTTCGGCACCGACTGCAGGGTGGCCCGCAGCTGCTGGTCCATGCGGTGGGCCTCGTCCACATCCGCGGGGTCGAAGTTCGCGAGGCTCAGTGCCACCGTGGCGGCCCCCCCGGACACGGGCACAGACGAGCGGGAGAGGGACGCGGACTGCGGCAGCGCGCTCGTCACCGCGCCCCCCAGATATCCCGCCGGCCCGCTCAGCAGGGCGCGCACGGCGGCGGTCGAGGCCGTGGATCGCTTGACGAACCACCGGGGATCCGGCACCAGGTAGTTCGGGTCCTTCGCGGAGTAGAAGTAGAGCGTGATGGGGTCGAAGATCTGCTCGAAGTCGGCCCTCGGCACGATCACGCCGTCCGGGGCCTTGGAGATCCGCCACTGGCCGTCCACCGATGTCAGCATGAAGTCCAGCACCCGTGTGCTGCCCGAGGGCTGGGATGTGAGGACGCCGTTGGATCCCAGCTCCCCGCTGATCTCCAGACTCGTGCGGAACTCGCCCTCGTTGAGCCGGGGCACGGTGGTGGGCTCACCCGAGTGGATGAGCACGCGGGTGTCCGGCTTCCACGTGGTGGCCAGCTGCGGGGTGAGGTACTTGCGCGCCACGGAGTAGTCGTCCTGCGCTCCCACCCCGGCGGCCAGGAAGCCCTCGACGACCTCCTGCGCCGAGGCCCCCACCTGCGGGGCCTGGGGGTTGAACGCCATGGCGGTCTGCTCGGACTGCTCGGTGGGCTCGATGACCTTGTGCACCGGCCCGGAGCGCGGCATGGCCCCGCACGCGGACAGCATCAGACCGAGTGCCACGGCAGTCAGCGCACCGGTGTACCGGGCGCGCCGGTGCTTCGCGCGCGTCCTCCCGGTCCGGGTTCCGCCGGTCCGTCCCGTCACCTGCCGCGAGTGCTTCCGTACCGTCATGACTCCTCCGTCCCGCGGCCGTCCGCGGCCGGGCTCGAGCCCGTGCCCTGACCGCTTCCCGCGCCGGCGACGACGCCGCGCCCACCGTGACCGCCCCCTGTCACGTCCACGGTGGCGTCACCGTGTCCTTGACCGCGGCCGTCGCCGGAGCCGTCCCCGTGCTCCGGGGCTGCGGGGCCCGCCGAGGGGTCCTGTCCATCGCGTGCCCCCGGGATGTCGATGCGCAGCTCGCCCGTGGCCGGCTCGCTCACGAAGCGCGTGGGCGCCGTCAGCTGGAGGGAGCCGGTGTCCGTGACGCGCGCCGTGGACTCGGCGGAGTCCACGTCCGGCGGCATGGGCAGGGGGTTCGGCAGCTCCGGGTCCAGGGGCTGGACGCGCAGCAGCGGCAGGGTGAGGCGGAAGCATGCGCCGTTGTCCGGCTCGGCCCAGACCTCGAGCCGTCCGCCGTGCAGGAGGGTGTCCTCCGTAGCGATCGCCAGCCCCAGGCCGGTGCCGCCCACGGTGCGGGCGCGGGCGGGATCGCCGCGCCAGAACCTGTTGAACACCTTGCTGGCCTGCTCCTCGGTCATGCCGATGCCGTGGTCCCGCACCGCCACCGCCACGCAGTTCTCGTTCGCGCCCACGTAGATGTCCACGGGCTTGCTCTCCCCGTGCTCCAGCGCGTTGGTCACCAGGTTCCGCAGGATCCGGTCGATGCGCCGCTGGTCCATCTGCACCACGGCGCGGGTGAGGGTCGAGCGCACGGTGAGCTCCGAGCCGGAGGTGAGGACGATCGGCGCGGCCGCCTCCACAACGTCGTAGATCACGGCGAAGATGTCGGTCGAGGCCATGTCCAGCCGCGCCGCGCCGGCGTCGAAACGGGAGATCTCCAGCAGGTCCGAGAGCATCGAGTCGAAGCGCTCCACCTGGTTGTGCAGCAGCTCGCTCGAGCGCCGGTTCACGGGATCGAAGTCGTCGCGGGCGTTGTAGAGCACCTCGGCGGCCATCTTGACCGTGGTCAGGGGCGTGCGCAGCTCGTGGGAGACGTCCGAGACGAACGTCTGCTGCATGGACGAGAGCTGCTCGAGCTGCGTGATCTGGTTCTGGATGGAGTCCGCCATCCGGTTGAAGGACCGGCTCAGCCGTGCCACCTCATTGCTGCCGCGCACGTCCATGCGCACGTCCAGGTCGCCCTCGGACAGGCGCTGGGAGACGCGGGCCGTGTTGGAGACCGGACGCACCACCTCGCGGGTCACGTACCACACAATCGTTCCCACGAGCAGCAGCAGCGCCACCATGGACAGCAGCAGCACGGCGTGGATCGAGTCCAGGGTGGCCTGCGGGTCCGAGAAGTCGTAGACGAAGTAGAGGCCGTAGCGGGAGTTCTGGTTGAGCTGGACCACGTCCCCGATCACGATCACGGGCTGCTCCGGCCCGTTCTCGGCCATCCGCACGGACGCCGGCTGCCAGTATGTGCCGTCCCCGCTCGCCACGCGCTGCTGCAGCTGCTGGGGCACCGATGCCGAGGTCATCCACGAGCTCTCCGTCTGCACCCCCACGAAGGACTGCCCCGTCCCCTGGTCCAGGGGGATCAGCACCCAGCGGTGGTCCGTGGTGCTGGGGTCCTGGCTCAGCTTGCCGAGTGTGGAGTTGTTGAGCGCCTGCACCTCGGTGCGGTCCGAGGCGTCCGAGGCGTCAAAGCTGGCCTGCGCGGTGCCGATGTCCGTGCGCGCCTCCTCGAGCACCTGGTTGAGACGGTCCGTGAAAAGCCGGTCCGCGATCTGGTGGGACAGGAAGCTGCCCGTGGCGAAGAACGCCATGGAGGTGAGCGTGAGCGCCACCGCGATGGCCCGGAACTGCAGCGACTGCCGCCAGCGGCGTAACAGCACACGACGGCTCAGCCGGAGCCTGCGGAAGCGTTTGGGGCGACGGCGCGGGCCGGGCTTGCGCGCCGCAGCGTCCACCGAGGCGACCGTCATCTATGCGGGTGCCCGCCCGCCTTGTAGCCGATGCCCCGCACGGTCAGCACCACCTCGGGGTTCTCGGGGTCGCGCTCGACCTTGGAGCGCAGCCGCTGCACGTGCACGTTCACGAGCCGGTTGTCCGCCGCGTGGGGATAGCCCCACACGTCTCGCAGCAGCTCGTCGCGGCTGAAGACCTGGTGCGGGGAGCGCGAGAGAGTGGCGAGCAGGTCGAACTCCAGCGGGGTCAGGGCAATCTCCTCGCCGTCGCGGGTCACCGTGTGCCCGGTGACGTCGATGACGATGTCCCCCAGGGTGATCTCCTGCGAGGCACTGCGGTCGGTGGGGCGCAGCCGCGCCTTGACGCGGGCCACCAGCTCGGCGGGCTTGAACGGCTTGGGGACGTAGTCGTCCGCGCCGGCCTCCAGCCCGCGCACGACGTCCGCGGTGTCCGACTTGGCGGTGAGCATCACGATGGGGATGTCCGACTCGGCACGGATCTGCTGGCAGACCTGGATGCCGTCAATGCCCGGAAGCATCAGGTCCAGCAGGATCAGGTCCGGCTCGGAGGCGCGGAAGACCTCGCGCGCACTGGAACCCTCGTAGCAGTACACCGGCTCGAAGTCCTCCGAAGCCAGGATGATGCCGATCATTTCCGACAGCGCGGCGTCGTCGTCCACTACCAAGATTCTCGCCTTCATGGCCCGCTTTCGCACTCGAGTCCTCCATCGGGTGCGGCCACAACCGGGCGCCCCGCGTCCTGCTGAGATTCTACGGCCTGGTGGGGCTCAGGCCTCGCTGCACGCTTCCGTGAGCGCGTCCCCGAGCCCGGTCACGCGTCGCAGCGCGCCCGGCAGCTCGGGCGGGGTGAGCTCGCTGACGGCCGACGACGGCGCCAGCAGCGTCCCGAGCAGCGCGGCGGGGTTCATGCCCAGCTCGGTCCAGGGACGCAGCACCCGTTCCACGTGGGCGCGCACGGCGGGACGACCGGTCACGGGTGCGGTGTCGAAGCACAGCCCCACCCCCGCCTCGTGCAGGGCGGCGAGGGGCTCCCACGCCTCTGTGGGACCGGTGGGCAGCGCGGTCACCGCAGTGTCCGCCCCCGTGCGCAACGCCCAGGCCGGCTCCGCGGAACCGGCGGCGAGCAGCACACGCTCCGCACCGGCGTCGCGCGCTGCACCGACGGCCTCGGTGAGGGTCGCCCGCACCTCGTGGCGCGGCAGCGAGCGCAGGGTGCGGTAGCCGCTGGCGGTGGGAATAGTGCCGCGCAACACCCGGTCCAGCTCGGGTTCCTCGATCACCAGCACCGTGCCGCGGCCGTCCGTGTTGCGCCGCAGGGCTGCGAGCAGCTCGCCCAGCCCGGCGCGCCACGACTGCGTGAGGTCCCGCCGCGCGCCTGGATCGGACTGCAGCTTCTCGCCGTTGTGCACGTGGACCGTGGCGGCCAGCGAGACGGGGCCCAGCATGGAGAAGGACACGCGCCCGGTGTCCGAACCGGACTCGGCACCCAGGACGTCCGCGACCACGTTGAGGTCGCTCGCGAGCAGGGCCCGGGCCTGCCGGGAGTCAGCACCGGGCACCGAGGTGATCCGCCACCCGTGGGGCTGCCGGTCCGCGTGCAGAGAGTCGAGAACGGCACTCGTGCGGGCCGCGAGCTCTGCCTGGGGCCCCCGGTCCGGCAGCACGGGAACACTCGCGAGGTGGGGAGCCCCCAGTTCACCGCGCAGCACGGTGAACGTCTCGAAGAGGCCCGTCCCCCGCAGCGCCCGGGTGAGGGTGGCTGTGACGGCGTCCCCCGTGGGGGCGCTCATGCGTCGTGGCCGCGGTGGCGGTCCTCGGAGATGGCCTCGTGGTGACGGATGACCTCGCTGATGATGAAGGTGAGAAACTTCTCCGCGAACTCGGGGTCCAGGTGGGCCGCCTCCGCGAGACTGCGCAGCCGCTGGATCTGCGCCTTCTCACGCTCCGGGTCCGACGGCGGGAGGTCGTTCTCGGCCTTGAGCTTGCCCACCCGCTGGGTCGCCTTGAAGCGCTCCGCGAGCAGGTGGATCAGAGCGGCGTCGATGTTGTCGATCGTGCCGCGGATCGAGTCGAGCCGCTCGAGCGCGGTCTCGGACGTGCGGTGCGGGACGGAGGATGCTGCCGAATCCACAGGGGCGTGGTCCTCGGGGCGGCCGGTCGGGTGCGTGGCTGAGGTCATGCGTCCACTGTAATCACCGCGGCGCGGCGCCCCGAAACGCTCTCAGGAGGCCGCGACGACAGGGCGGTCCGCGTGCGCGGAGTCGATCGTGGCCTGCCCCAGCACGCGCGTCCCCTGGTAGAGGACCATGGTCTGGCCGGGTGCGACGCCGCGCTGGGACTCGGCGAGGCGCACGTGCAGGCGGGGCTCACCGGCCTCGCGGCTCAGCGAGGCGGTGGCCGGTGCGGGATCGCCGTGGGCGCGCACCTGCACGGTCACCGGGAACTCCTCGGAACGGGCGTCCGTCGCGTCCCCCAGGGCCGCGACCTCGCGCGGGGCCAGACCCGCCCACGAGGGCCGGATCCCCTCCATGACGTCGATCGCGAGCAACTGCTCGGGGCCCACGACCACCTCGTTGGTCTTGGGCCGGATCTCCAGCACGAACCGGGGCTTGCCGTCCGGGGCGGGGCGGCCGATGTGCAGGCCACGGCGCTGTCCCACGGTGTAGGCCTGGGCCCCGCGGTGCTCGCCCAGATCGTTGCCCTCGGTGTCGACGATCCGCCCGGAGTCCAGGTCCATGTGGTCCTCGAGCCACCCGCGCGTGTTGCCGTCCGGGATGAAGCAGATGTCGTGGGAGTCCGGCTTCTTGGCCACGGACAGCCCCCGCTGCTCCGCCTCCGCGCGCACCTGAGCCTTGGACGGCGTCTCGGCGAGCGGGAAGATGGCGTGCTCCAGCTGCTCGGCTGTCAGCACGCCCAGCACGTAGGACTGGTCCTTCGCCCAGTCGGCGGCGCGGTGCAGCTCCTTGTGCCCGTCCGCGTCCTCCACCACCTTGGCGTAGTGGCCGGTGCACACGGCGTCGAAGCCCAGGGCGAGCGCCTTCTCCAGCAGGGCAGCGAACTTGATCTTCTCGTTGCAGCGCATGCACGGGTTCGGCGTGCGCCCCGCGGCGTACTCGGCCACGAAGTCGTCCACCACGTCCGCCTGGAAGCGCTCGGAAAAGTCCCACACGTAGTACGGGATGCCCAGTTTCTCCGCGGCGCGCCACGCGTCCCGGGAGTCCTCAATCGTGCAGCACCCGCGCGCTCCGGTGCGCAGCGTGCCGGGGGTGCGGGACAGTGCCAGGTGGACGCCGGTGACGTCGTGCCCGGCGTCCACGGCGCGTGCCGCGGCCACTGCCGAGTCCACGCCGCCGCTCATGGCTGCCAGAACGCGCACGGGGTGCCTCCAGGGAAGGTCGTCGAGTGGGACGCCTTAACAACGGTGCCTCTCCGGCCGCTATTCCCGACGACGCCGCACGCCGGGGCGGGTGCCCGGCGCCGGGACGTCCGAGCGGCACGGGCCGCGGCGTCGTCGTGCTCAGGCGGCGCCTTGCTCAGAACGCTCCGGGCACGTGTCCCGAGAGACCCGCGGTGCGGGCGCGCTCGTAGACCTCGCCCACCGCGTCCAGGACGCGCTCGACGTCCTGCTGCGTGCTCGTGTGCCCAAGCGAGAAGCGCTGCGCGCCGCGGGCAGTCTCCTCCGGCACGCCCATGGCCAGCAGCACGTGGGAGGCGCGCGGCACGCCCGCGTTGCACGCCGAGCCGGTGGACAGCGCCACCCCGGCCGCGTCGAAGAGGAAGAGCATGGAGTCCCCCTCGCAACCGGGGAACGTGAAGTGCGCGTTGCCCGGCAGCCGGGTGGGATGCTCCCACTCCGCCTCCGGGGCACCCGGCTCGGGCCCGCGCAGAACGGCGTCCGGGACCCGCTCCCGGATCCCGGCCACGAGGGCGTCGCGAAGGCGTGCGCGGCGCAGGAACTCCCCGCGCAGATCGGACCGGGCCGCCTCGACCGCCGCGCCGAACGCCGCGGCACCCGCCGCGTTCACGGTGCCGGAGCGGACACTGCGCTCCTGACCTCCCCCGAAGCTGGTTGCGGCGAGCTTCACCGTGCGTGGGGCGTAGAGCGCACCCACACCCATCGGGCCGCCGAGCTTGTGGGCCGAGACTGCGAGGGTGCTGATGCCGCGCAGATGGGCGTCCACGGGCACGGCGCAGAACGCCTGGACCGCGTCCACGTGGCAGGCCACCCCGGCGTCGTCGCACAGGGCCGCGAGTTCCGCCACGGGCTGGACGGCGCCGACCTCGTTGTTCGCCCACATCACCGTGGCCAGCGCGACCTCGTCACCGCGCCGCGCGAGCAGGTCCGCGAGCGCGGCGGGGTCCACGCGGCCGTCCTCGGCCACCTCGAGCCACGCGAGCTCCGCGCCCTCGTGGGCAACGAGCCACTCGGCTGTCTCGGACACGGCGTGGTGCTCCACGGTGGACAGCGCGATCACCGTGCGACGAGGGTCGGCCTCCCGTGCCGCACGGTAGAGGCCGAGCACCGCCATGTTGTCCGCCTCGGTGCCGCCGGAGGTCAGGATGACCTCGACCGGTTCCGCGTTGAGGGCTGCCGCGATCTGGTCCCGCCCCGTCTCCAGCGTCATGCGCGCGGCGCGACCGCCGGAGTGCAGGGAGGCCGGGTTGCCGCCCCTGCGGGCCTGCTCGACGAACGCCTCAACGGCCTCCGGGAGCATGTCCGTGGTGGCGGCGTGATCCATGTAGACGCGGGGTGTGGGCATGGTCCCCATTCTAGGCGCGCCTACAATCGCCCCCATGCTGCACTTCGTCTTCCACACCCCCGAGATCCCCGGCAACACGGGCAACGCGATCCGCCTGGCCGCGTGCACCGGCGCACGGCTGCACCTGGTGGAGCCCCTGGGCTTCAACTTTGACGATGCCAACCTGCGCCGCGCGGGCCTGGACTACCACGACCTCGCAGTCATGGACGTGCACCCCAGCGTTGACGCGCTCTGGGACTCGCTCGGGGATGCCCGCGTGATCGCGTTCACGTCCCACTCGAGCACCCGCCACACGCAGCTGGACTACCGGGACGGGGACGTCCTGCTCTTCGGCCGCGAGTCCACGGGGCTTCCGGGGGACGTCCTGGAGGACCCGCACGTGGGCGAACGCGTGCGCATCCCCATGCTGCCCGGCCGCCGCTCCCTCAACCTCGCCAACTCGGCGTCCATCGCGCTCTACGAGGCCTGGCGCCAGCTGGGCTTCCCGGACGGCGTCTGAGCCGGGGACGACGGCGGCGCGGGGCCGGTACCGCAGCCACCACGCCGGGGAACACGGCGACGGCGGCCCAGCGCAGCGCACAACGACGGCGCCCTGCGCACCCGGGTGCGCAGGGCGCCGTCGTCGAGGGGCGCTCCGTCCGGGGCTGTCCCCGTGCAGTGGCTAGTTGCTCGTGTGGTCCGCCGCGTTGCCGACGGTGACCGTGACGGTCTTCTCGTCGTTGCCGCGGCGGAAGGTGAGCTCCGCCTGGGAACCGGCCGCGAGCTCACGGACGCCCGCGGTCAGCGCATCGGCGTCCGTGATGGACTTGCCGTTGAACTTCGTGACCACGTCGTTGGCCTTCAGCCCGGCGTCCGCGGCCGGGGAGCCGCTCTCCACGCTGCGCACCAGGGCGCCCGAGGAGAACTGCCCCGAGTTGCTCCCGGACGGCGTGTAGGAGGAGACGGACGCGCCCAGGTAGCCATGCGTGGCCTTGCCGTCCTTGATGATCTCGTCCGCGACCCGCTTGGCTGTGTTGGACGGGATCGAGAATCCCACCCCGATGTTCCCCGAGTTGGAGGAGTCGTTCGAGGAGGACCCCGCCGCCGAGGCGATCGCCACGTTGATGCCGATCACCTGACCGCTCGAGTTCACGAGCGCGCCACCCGAGTTGCCGGGGTTGATCGCCGCGTCCGTCTGCAGGACGTTGAGGTAGACGCTCGACTTCGCGGACTGCGAGCCCGACTGCCCGTTGTCCGGGAAGTTGAAGAAGAAGTCCTGCCCGCCGCCGCCCTGCTGGGAGTCCTCCGGGGTCTCCTGCGCCGCCGAGGAGGCGACGGCGATCGTCCGGTTGAGCGTGGACACGATGCCGTCCGTGACGGTTCCGCTCAGTCCGAGAGGAGCACCGATCGCGATCGCCACGTCGCCCACGTTGAGCTTGCTCGAGTCCGCGAACTCTGCGGGGGTCAGCCCGGAGGGGTCCACCTTGATGACGGCGAGATCGGACTCGGGGTCCGTGCCCACGACGGTGGCCTTGCGCACCGAGCCGTCCGCGGTCTGCACCTCCAGGTTCGCGTTGGAGGTGGCGCCGTCGAGTGTGACCACGTGGGTGTTGGTGAGGATGTGGCCCTGGTCGTCGAGCACCACGCCGGAGCCGGTGCCGGCCTCACTGCCCGACGTCGCGGAGATGGTGACCACGGAGGGGGACGCCTTCTGTGTGGCACCCGTGATCTCGTTGACCGAGTCCGTGTTGTTGACGATCACCGGGGAGCTGTTCGCGCTCGTCGACGAGCTGCTCCCACCGGCCACCGCACCGGTGCCGACCGCGGTCCCCGCACCGAGCAGACCGGCGAGCGCCATGCCTGCCACCATCGCGCCGGCGGAGAACTTGCGGCGGGTCTTCGTGCCGCCCTCACCCGGGTGGGCCGCGGAGCCGCCCTGGAACGACGCACCGTCGTAACCCCCGCCGTACCCGCCAGCCTGGCCGTCCGCGCTGCCCGAGCCGTAGCCGTTGTGGCCGTTCTGGGATGCGGGGGGAATGGGCTGAGTGTCGTTCGGGTTCCAGGGCGAACCGTGCCGCGGATCGGCCCCGGTGTCCCCCGCGGCGCCGGTCGACCCGGAGTCGCTCGCTCTGTAGGCCTGCTCTCCGTAGCGGGGGACGGGACGCTGCGGATCGCCGCCGTCGCGGGGATCGTGGGAATCGGCCATCTTCTCTCCTCAGAACCTCAGGTACCGACTCCTGGGCCGGTCTCTTTCCGTTGCCACAGTATGCGCGCCCGTGCTGTGTCGGTGCTGTGAGAACTGACGGGTTCTCGTGAATCAGCTCAACCTTTCCGGGGTGCGCGCTGACATCACGGATCCAGCACCTGTGCTCAGCGTATTCTGTGACTTGAGCGGCGCCGCTCCCGCGCAGAACGCACCGACGATCACGGGAGGCGCCGAACCACCGGGCTGACGTCGAAAGAACGAGGGTCATGAGTTCACGCACCTACTGGCGGCGCACACTGTCGGCGGCCGCACTCGCAGGTTCCTCCCTGATGCTCCTCTCCCCCGCAGCACTGGCCGAGACCCCGCCCACGGTGGATCCGGGCGTCCGCGTCGTGGATTCAGCGGACGCGCTCGGTGACACCTCCGCGCTGCAGGACTCGATCGCGTCCCTGTCCCAGGAACACCAGATCACGCTCTACGTGGTCTACGTAGAGCGCTTCACGGATCCCACCGACCCGGAGCAGTGGGCGAAGCAGTTCGCCTCCGACAACGGTCTCGGCAGCAACGACGCCGTGCTGGCGGTGGCCACACAGGCTCGCCAGGCACGATTCCTGGCCAGCTCCGCCGGGCCACTCTCCACCAGCGACCGACAGAAGATCTACACCGATGACATTGCCCCCGCACTGAACAAGGGTGACTGGAACGGCGCGGCCGAGGGCGCGGTGAAGGGCATCGACTCTGCCCTCAGCGGCGGTCTGGGCGGCGGTGGCGGTGCGGTTCTGGGCACCGTGGCGGTCGGGGGGCTCGCCGCCGCGGGCGTGGGTGCCGTGGTCGTGGCGCGCAAGCGACGTCGTCGTGGCGCAGACGTACCGGGGGGCCAGCAGCAGCGCGGTGGCGCGCCGCAGCGTCCGCTGGTGCCCCTGCCGGAGCTCCACAGGCAGGCCGGCTCGGCACTCGTGGAGGCGGACAACGCCATCCAGCACTCCGAGCAGGAGCTCGCGTTCGCGCAGCTGCAGTACGGCGAGGAGCAGACACGGCCGTTCCAGGAGGCGATCGCCCGCGCCAAGGAGCACATGCGGGAGTCCTTCGAGCTGCAGCAGAAGCTCGAGGACGACATCCCGGACACCGAGGCGGACCAGCGCGCGTGGCTCGGTGAGATCATCGACCGCACGCGGCAGGCCAGGGCGCCGCTCGCGGAGCAGGAGAAGAACTTCACCCAGCTGCGGCAGCTGGAGACCCGCGCCCCCGAGGCGTTGGAGGGGGTCCGCCGCGCCGTGGCGGACGCGCGGCCACGCCTTGCGGACGCCGAGGCTACGCTCGTCTCGCTGCACGGGACCTACGACGACGCCGCCCTGGCCCCCGTGGCGGACAACGGCACCCAGGCGCGGGACCGCCTCGAGTTCGCGGAGTCCTCGATCCAGCAGGCGCAGCAGCACCTGGACTCCGGTGAGGTCTCCGAAGGGGTGCTCGCGATCCGGGCCGCCGAGGAGGCCACGGGTCAGGCCGAGGGGCTCATCACCTCGGTGGACAACGCGCGCCGCGAGCTGGCAAAGGCCGAGGAGTCCCTCAAGGATGCCGTGAGCATCGCGCAGCGGGACGTCGCCGAGGCCGAGGGGATCGTGCAGCACGGCTCTCGCCCCGAGCTCGCGGGTGCCGCCGCGGGGGTGCGCTCTGTGCTGCAGACGGTCACGGAGCAGATGTCCTCGGGCCACTACGACCCCGTGGGCTCGGCCCGCCGCCTGGCCCAGGCGAAGGCGGAGCTGGACAAGGGGCTTCAGGACGTCCGCAACGCCCAGGACCGCGCCCGCTCTGCCCGCGAGACCCTCTCCCACACGCTGGTGAGCGCGCAGGCGAGCCTCACCACGGCGTCGGACTACGTGTGGGCGCGCCGGGGCGGCGTGGGCGCTCAAGCGCGCACCCAGCTCGCAGAGGCAGAGCGCCACCTGCAGATCGCCCAGCAGCTGCAGGAGTCCGATCCAGAGCGTGCACTGAACGAGGCCAACCAGTCCATCCGGCTCGCCGAGGAGGCACAGCGCTCCGCGACCGCGGACGTCGACCAGTTCTACAGCTCTCCCACCGGCTACGGCGGCATGGGCTACGGCGGGCGCCGCAGCAACGGTCTTGGCGGTGCGGTGCTCGGCGGCATCCTGCTGGGCGGCATCCTCAACGGGGGCGGCGGCTACGGCGGCGGCCACCACGACGGCGGTTTCGGCGACGGCGGCGGCTTCGGGGGCGGTTTCGGCGGTGGTTTCGGCGACGGCGGCGGCTTCGACGGCGGGGTGGGCGGCAGCTTTTGAGCCGCCCCGGGTCCCCACGGGCTGCCACGCACCGCCCTGACCCGCAAGATCTCAGCTCCATCCGACACACGAGAAGAGGAGAACGACATGAGCAAGCAGTCGATTTTCGGGCGCATCGCCCAGCTGGCCAAGGCCAACATCAACGCCATGATCGACTCTGCGGAGGACCCGCAGAAGATGCTGGACCAGATGGTCCGCGACTACACGGAGAACATCCGCGAGGCAGAGTCCGCCGTGGCCCAGACCATCGGCAACCTTCGCCTGCTGGAGAAGGACCACGCGGAGGACGTCCAGGAGGCCGCGCAGTGGGGCAACAAGGCCCTCGCCGCGTCCAACAAGGCGGACGAGTTCCGCAGGGCCGGCAAGGAGCTGGAGGCCGGCAAGTTCGACGACCTCGCCAAGGTGGCACTGCAGCGCCAGATCCAGTCCGAGAACGAGGCGCGCGCCGCAGAGCCGCAGATCTCCTCCCAGACGGAGGTCGTGGACAAGCTCAAGGACGGGCTCAACAGCATGCGCGGCAAGCTCCAGGAGCTCTCCACCAAGCGCGACGAGCTGGCCGCCCGCCAGAAGACCGTGCAGGCTCAGTCCCAGGTCCAGGACGCCCTGAAGTCCTTCGACGTCATGGATCCCACCAGTGAGGTCTCCCGCTTCGAGGAGAAGGTCCGCCGCGAGGAGGCAAGGGTGGCCGGACAGCAGGAGCTCGCGGACTCCTCCCTGGACCGTCAGTTCGAGGCGCTGGAGAACATGGGCCAGCAGACGGAGATCGAGGCCCGGCTCGCCGCGCTGAAGGCCGGCTCCGGCGCCAAGGACGGGGAGAACATCGTCTCCTCCGAGGAAGTCTGAGTCGTGGCGACGACGACGGGCAGCGCCCGCGAGCAGCTCGAGGCCATCCGCACCGGCTACGCGAGCGAGGCCCCGTGCCTCGAGCTCGGTGCCGCCCTGGACGAAGACGGTCCCCACACCGACGCACCGGTCCGCGTGCCCCTGTCCACTCTGAACCGCCACGGTCTGGTGGCCGGTGCCACCGGAACGGGCAAGACCAAGACCCTGCAGGCCCTCGCGGAGCAGCTCAGCGCCCAGGGTGTGCCGGTGTTCCTCACGGACGTCAAGGGCGATCTCAGCGGCATCTCGCAGCCCGGCGAGGAGAACCCGAAGGTCGCGCAGCGCGCGGAGTCGGTGGGCCAGCAGTGGACGCCTACCGCAAGCCCCACGGAGTTCTACAGCCTGGGCGGCCAGGGCAAGGGGGTGCCGATCCGCGCCACCGTGACCTCGTTCGGTCCCACGCTGATGTCCAAGGTGCTCGGCCTGAACACCACGCAGGAGTCCTCCCTGGGACTCGTGTTCCACTGGGCGGACTCCAAGGGCTATGCGCTGCTGGACCTCAAGGACCTGCGCGAGGTGATCGTGCACCTGACCTCACCCGAGGGCAAGGAGGAGCTCGCGGAAATCGGCGGCCTGTCCAAGCAGACGGCCGGAGTGATCCTGCGCGAGCTGACCACGTTCGCCAACGAGGGCGCGGACGTGTTCTTCGGGGAGCCCGAGTTCGACACGGCGGACCTGCTGCGCACGGCCGAGGACGGCCGCGGCGTCGTCTCCTGCCTCGAGCTCTCCGAGGTGCAGCAGCACCCCCGCGTGTTCTCAACGTTCCTGATGTGGCTGCTCGCAGACCTGTTCCAGGACCTGCCCGAGGTCGGGGACGCGGACAAGCCCCGCCTGGTGTTCTTCTTCGACGAGGCCCACCTGCTCTTCGAGGACGCCTCCAAGGAGTTCCTGAACTCGATCGAGCAGACCGTGCGCCTGATCCGCTCCAAGGGCGTGGGGATCTTTTTCGTGACGCAGTCCCCCAAGGACATCCCCTCGGACGTCCTGGCGCAGCTGGGCAACCGTGTGCAGCACGCCCTGCGCGCGTTCACCCCTGACGATGCCAAGGCGTTGAAGTCCGCGGTGCGCACCTACCCGAAGAGCGCCTACGACCTGGAGCAGCTGCTCACGCAGCTCGCCACCGGCGAGGCCGTGGTCACGGTGCTGTCCGAGACCGGCGCGCCCACTCCCGTGGCGTGGACCCGGATGCGCGCCCCGCAGTCGCTGATGCAGCCGGCCCCGGCCGACACCGTGGACACCGCGGTCGCCGCCTCCCCGCTGCTGTCCAGGTACGGAGAGGCGGTGGACCGCGAGTCCGCCTACGAGCTGCTGCGCGGGCGGCGGGAGAAGGCCCAGGCGGACTCCGACGGCACGGACGCGGCACCCGAGGCGCCCCGTGAGGAGCGCCCGGAGGAACGACGTCCTGACGAGGACCGTGACGACGCTCCCCGCGGTCGTCGCGAAGAGCAGGAGGACGGCGGCTTCCTGGGCTCCGTCATGGAGAATCCCGCGGTGCGCTCGATGATGCGCTCAGCCGGGTCCGTGCTGGGCCGGGAGATCACGCGGTCCATTTTCGGCACATCGCGGCGTCGCCGCTGAGCCGCTGCCGCGGTTGACGAGCGCTGCAACGCACGACGCGCCACCGGTGCCCCTCCACGGGCCCGTCGGCGTCGTGCTGTGCGGGCCACGAGCCATCGCGAAAGCGGAGTGACCTGCGCCCCCGGGACCGGACCCCGGCCCTGTCCGCCAGCCGCGGCAACCGGGCTCCGCGGCGGCCCCGGGCAGGGACCCGCGGGTCCACTCGTCTGCGCTGGCATGGGACTGCCCGAGAAACTCGTGCCACTACGTCGGCACCGGTGGGCGCGGCTCGCGCTGCTGCCCGCGAACACTTCCATCCCCCGGGGGGGCAGGGGTGGGAATGGCCTGCGGCTCGTGCACTACGGCATGGGCACCGTGGTCGACGCCGAGGTCACCCTGGGCGATCCGGTTGCGGATCGACCAGAACGTGATCATCGGTCGGCAGGACGCGCATCTGCCCCGCGAGCAGTCCCCGTTCGGGCGGCTGCACTTCGGGGACGACGCCGTGCTCTTCCCCGGCTGCGTGGTGCTGGGCGGGGCCAACCGGATCGGTGCGGGGAGCACCGTGGGGGACAACTCCGTGCTCACGGGCGACACCGGTGAGAACGAGATCTGGGCCGGAAGTCCGGCCCGCAAGGTGGGTGTGCGCTCCGACGGGTGAGCTGAGCGGCCCCACCGGGCCGTGTGGCTGCCTGCTGCAACCCACGCCGCCGGCGCCCGTCGAACGGGACCGGTGGCGGCGTGCTCGCACCCGCAGGCGGCATCCCCGGTGACACGCCCTACTCATACGCGCATTCGAATCTATACCCCGCGCCGCCGACCGTTCACGGGTCCGGACATGCCAGAAGGCCGGCTCCTTCGGGAACCGGCCTTCTTCGTGGTTGCGGGGGCAAGATTTGAACTTGCGACCTCTGGGTTATGAGCCCAGCGAGCTACCGAACTGCTCCACCCCGCGGCGACATCCACAACTATACGGAGGGTTGGCTGGTCGTGCAAATCGGGGGGTTCCCCCCGCCCGGCCTCACGTTCGGCACGTCCGTCCGACGCCCGACGAGCCAGGGGCGGCCCCCCGGAACCCGGGAGCCGCCCCTGGCGAGGGAAGCAGGTGCTCACTTCGAGGGCGAGGCGCCCTCCTGCTGCAAGGCGTCCTCGATGGCCTGCTGCAGCCGGTCCTGGGCCTCGCCGTACTTGGCCCAGTCACCGTCCTGCCGGGCCTTGTCCGAGTCCTTCATGGCGGTGTTCGCCTTGTCCAGGGCCTCCTGGAGCGAGGCCGAGCGCTCCGCGGACGACGATGTCGAAGGGGATGGGCTCGCGGTGGCTTTGGCCCCGTCGTCGCCGGAGCCGCTCGAACTCCCGCCCTGGGCCGCCTCCGCGGCCTTCTCGTCCACGCCCGCGCCCTTGTCCGTGGTGGCACCCGAATTGCCACCGAATACCTGGTCCAGCGCACCGTCGAGCGTGGGCGCGTAGCCGACCTTCTCGCCGAAGCCCACGAGGACCTTGCGCAGCGTGGGGTACGCGGCGTCGCCGGAAGACTGCACGTAGACCGGCTGGACGTAGAGCATCCCGTCACCGGCGGGCAGCGTCAGGAGGTTGCCGTTGATCACCTCGGACGCACCCTGGCGCAGCAGGTTCAGATCCTGCGACACGTCCGTGTCCGAGTTGAACAGGTTCTGGGCCTGCCCCGGACCGGGAACCACCGATGAGCGTGGCAGCTCCAGCAGCCGCAGCTTGCCGTAGTTCTCGTCCTTTACGCCCGCCTGGCCGGTACCCGCGTCCGCGTTCGCGGAGAGGTACCCGTACATCACGTTGCGGCTGTTGCCGGACTCGTTCTGCTGGGGGATGAACGAGGAGGTGAGCGAGAAGTTCGCCTCCTTCTCCCCCGGCATCCGCATGGACAGGTAGTACGGCGGCTGCGAGACGCTGCGGTTCTGCTGGGTGGGGTCGTTGGGGACGGACCAGACGTCGTCGTTCGCGTAGAAACTGTTGGCGTCCGTGACGTGGTACCTGTTCAGCAGGTCCCGCTGGACCTTGAACATGTCCTCCGGGTACCGCACGTGGGACATGAGGTCCGCAGACATCTCCGAGTACGGCTTCACTGTGCTCGGGAAGACCTTCTGCCAGGCCTTGAGCACCGGGTCCTCGTCATCCCAGGCGTAGAGGTCCACGGAGCCGTCGTAGGCATTGACGGTGGCCTTGACCGAGTTGCGGATGTAGTTCACCCGCTCCGGCGGCAGCGCGGCGGCCGTGCCCTGGGCGGTCTGCGTGTCCTGCGTTGCGTCCTGCAGGACTGACGGCGTGGAGTAGGGGTAGGACGCCGCGGTGGTGTACGCGTCCACGATCCACACCACCTTGTTGTCCACGATCGCCGGGTAGGGCTTCCCGTCCACTGTCAGGTACGGGGCCACCTTCTCCACGCGCTCCCGCGGGTTGCGGTCGTAGAGGATCTGGGAGTTCGGACGGACCGCGTCCGAGAGAAGCATGTCCGTGGACTGGAACTTGATGGAGTACGCGAGCTTGCTGAACAGGTTGCCCACGTTGGGCCCACCGTCACCGCTGAACGTGGTCTTCGCGTCCGCGGCGTCCCCCTCGTTGGTCTGGGGCCGGTCGAGCTCGAGCGGGGCGTCGCCCTCGCCGCCACCCACGATCGAGTACTCCGGGGAGTTCTGACCGAAGTAGATGCGCGGCTCGTAGTCGTCCGAGATCTGGCCCTTCGAGGGGATGCCAGCCTGCATGAACTGCGGCTTGCCGTCCTCCTGCACCCGTGAGCCGTAGGCCGCGACCACGCCGTAGCCGTGCGTGTAGACCACGGACTGGTTGTACCAGCCCTGGATCTGGTCCGGGTTCAGCTCGCGGGTGGCGATCACCGTGTCCTGCGTCTGGCCGTCGATGTCGTAGCGGTCCACGTTCAGGTTGTCCGCGAACTGGTAGTACGGCCGGAACTGCTGGAGCTGGGCGAACGCGGAGGAGACCACGTTCGGATCCAGCAGGCGGATGTTGGAGGTGGTCTCCGTGTCCTGACGCAGTGCGCCCTGCTCGGTCTTCGTGGTGGCGTCGTAGGGGGTGACCTCGGTGTCGTCCAGCCCGTAGGCCTGGCGGGTCATGGTGATGTTGCGCTGGATGTACTCGTTCTCGAGGGCCTGCTCAGTGGGCGTCACTTGGAATCGCTGGATGGCCCACGGGTACAGCCCGCCGGCCACCACTGCCACCACCACGAGCATCGCGGCGCCGATCAGCGGAAGCTTCCAGCGGCCGATGAACCCGGCCACGACGAAGAGGATGGCCACGAGGACGGCAGCGACGGCGAGGATCCCCTTGGTGGGAATCACCGCGTTGACGTCCGTGTAGAGCGCGCCCGTCCACTTGCCGGAGTTGGAGGTCAGGGTGGAGTAGCGGTCGAGCCAGAAGTTCACGGCCTGCAGGGCCAGGAACGCGGCCGCGATCGATCCCAGCTGCACGCGGGCCGCCCGGGTGGTGTCGATCCCGCGCTCGTGGATCCTGATGCCGCCGTAGACGTAGTGCATGAGCAGCCCACCCACCCCGGCGAGCAGCAGTGCCGTCACCAGGAACCCGAGGAGCAGGCGCAGAAACGGAATGGTGAAGACGTAGAACCCTAGGTCCAGGTTGAACTGCGGATCCGTCTGCCCGAACGGCTCCTGGTTGAAGAACAGCAGCACCGTCTTCCACTGGGAGGCGATCGTGGAGGCGGCGAAGAGCCCGAAGATCACGGGCACTGCCACCATGACGACCTTGCGCACCGGGTCCAGCGCCTGCTGGTACTTCTGCATGTTCTCGCTGATCCGCTCCTCACCGCGGGGGCGGTTGCGGTAGGCGAGCCACAGGCTGAGGAACATGAGGCCGGCCACGATCAGCGCGGCCACCACGAACAGCCCGACCACGGCGAGGTTCCGGGTGATGAAAACCCGCAGGTAGCCGAGCTGCTGGAACCACAGGACGTTCGTGTAGACCTGCGTGAAGCCCACGAACAGCGCGATGAGGACCACCACCGCAATCACCGTGGGCAGCAGTGCCCCTCGTTTGCGCCGGCCCGTCGCGGACCTGCTGGATGGACGGGGGGATGTGGATCCGGCGGTCACTGCATACCTCGTAGATTCCTGGGCGCGGCTGACGGTCTGTCGACGATCAGTGTCAACCTTATTGTGCTGAGCCCTTCTGACACGCGCAATTGCGCGGTGTCGGAGGTGTCACCGCGTGCCGCAGCTGGGCAGGTCCGTGACGTTGCCTGCGGCGGCGTGCTCCACCGAGTTCACGGCCTCGCCCAGGGTGTTCACCTCCACCACGGTGAGCCCGTCCGGGACGTGGTCCACCACCTCGTCGCAGTTCTGCGATGGCGCCAGGAAGTAGGTGGCCCCTGCGTCCTTGGCGCCCTCGAGCTTCTGGCGGATGCCTCCGATGGGACCCACCGTGCCGTCCGGGGAAATGGTCCCGGTCCCTGCGATGTGCTGGTCTCCTGCCATGGACCCGGGGGTGAGCTCCTCGATGATCCCGAGCGCGAACATCATGCCCGCGCTGGGTCCGCCCACCTGGTCGAGCTGGAAGTCCACGTCCACGGGGAAGTCGTAGTGGGGCACAAGGTACACGCCGAGCTGCCAGCGCGAATCGTCCGCATCCCGGGTGAGGGCCACGTGCCGGGTGGTCTCCTTCCCGTCCCTGCGCACCGTGATCTCGGCACCCCTGGCCCCGGCGGCATCCAGCTGCTTGCGAAGCCCGTCCAGGGACGTGACGCGCGTGCCGTTCACGGACACAAGCTCGTCCCCCGCCTGCAAGACGCCCTCCGCAGGCCCGCTGGCCACGAGTGCGTGCACGGTGAGCGTGGTGGTGAAGGGCTTGCCCAGGTAGGTCATGGCCGCGGCCACAGAGTCCTCCTGGGACGTGGTCATGGCAACGGCGTTGGACTCGTCCACCTGCTGGCCCGTGGTCTGCGGCGGGTAGAGCGTGTGCTCGGGAAGCACGGCCTCCGTGGGGTCCAGCCAGCCGAGGATCGCGTTGATGGAGTTGATCCGGCCGGAGGGCCCACCCTGGACGTAGACCGTGGTGAGGTCCAGCTGGCCGTTGCTCGGGTAGGTCTCGGCGCCCGTGATCTTCACGAGCTGCTTGTCGTCGTGGCTGCCCACGGTGTTGAACGTGGGTCCGGCGGCCTCGACCACGTACGGTGCGGGCAGCACCACACCGGCCACGAGCAGCACGCTCATACCGGCGAGCGCCGCCGAGGGCAACGACGGCCGTCGCACGCGTGCGCGCCACCGCCCCTTCTGCTCAGCTGTCACGTCTCGTTCCCTTCCCGCGGCCTCCTGGACCGCCCCATGGTACTCGGCGCGCCGCGCCCCGCTCCCCCCTGGTACGGGGTGACGACGCCGCGGGGTCGCCACGCGGCGTCGTCGTGCCCGGCACGTGCCCTCCCCCGCAGTCCCTGGGACGACGTCGCCCGGGTCGTGGACAGCTCCCCCGGCCAGTGGGTGCGGCAACCCCCTTGCCATGCGTCCCGGCGCCCATTCTCAAGTGGCTTGCAGGACCTGAGCCGTCAGCGAACCGGGAGCGGGAACAGTGGTTCGGGCTGGGGCCCTCCCGATAGTCTGGAAGCAGTCCCAGACTTCTTTCGATGATTGGCGGTCCCATGCCTTCGAATCCTCCCAACGACGAGAACGGGGAGAACCCCAAAGACCCGTTCCAGGAGATGTTCGAACGTCTGCTTGGCTCCGGCGCCATGAAGCCCGGTGACATGCCCGCCGGGATGCCCGTGGACCCGCAGGCCATGTCCATGATGTTCCAGCAGATCCGGTCCATGATGAGCTCCTCCGGCAGCGGTGAACCCGTGAACTGGGAGCTGGCCCACCAGAACGCCCGGCAGGCCGCCGCCCAGAAGGGCGATCCGTCCGTCACGGAGAAGCAGAAGGGCGCCGTGAGCGACGCCATGAAGCTCGCGGACCTGTGGCTCACGGAGAAGACCGCGTTCGGGGAGGCCCCGGTGCTGCCGTCCGCGTGGTCGCGAGCCGAGTGGGTAGAGGCCACGTGGCAGACGTGGCAGGAGATGTCCGCGCCGGTGGCCACCTCGGTGTCCAAGGCCATGACGGAGGCCCTCACCCAGCAGCTTCCGCCGGAGCTCTCCCAGGCCATGGGCGGTGCGGACCTCTCCGGGATGCTCGCCGGTGCCGGGTCCATGATGTTCGGCATGCAGCTCGGTCAGGCGGTGGGCGCGCTGTCGTGCGAGGTGCTCTCCTCCACGGACGTGGGGATCCCCCTGGCCAAGGACAAGTGCGCCCTGGTGCCGTCCAACGTGGCCGAGTTCAGCGAGGGGCTGGACCTGCCCGCCTCGGACGTCATGCTCTACCTGGCCATCCGCGAGGCCGCCCACACGCGCCTGTTCCACGGCGTCGCCTGGTTGCGCCAGTACGTGCTGGACCTCATCACGGCCTTCGCCTCCGAGATCCACATCGACATGGAGCGCATCGAGTCCATCGCCCAGGAGCTGGACCCCTCGGACCCCTCCGGCATCCAGGACGCCCTGACCTCCGGGGTCTTCAGCCCCGAGATGACGCCCAGCCAGGAGGCCACGCTGGCCAAGCTGGAGACCGTTCTCGCGCTCATCGAGGGCTGGGTCAACAGGGTCACTGTGGCCGCCACGCAGAACATCCCGTCCGCTCCCGCCCTCACCGAGATGATGGCGCGGCGCCGCGCGGAGGGCGGGCCCGCCGAGCGCACCTTCGGCTCCCTGGTGGGTCTCGAGCTGCGGCCACGCAGACTGCGCGAGGCGGCCGCCTTCTGGGCGTACCTGGAGGAGCAGCGCGGCACCACCGAGCGGGACGGCCTCTGGGAGTCCCCCGAGCTGCTGCCCACCGACGAGGACCTCGACGACCCCCAGGGCTTCGAGGAGCGCCGCGGACTGCTGACGGCCAGCGACGAGGAGATGGACGCCGCCCTCGAGAAGCTGCTCTCGGGCGGCTACGACGACGGGTCCGGGGCGTCCGGGTCGGAGACCACCGATTCGGAGGCCCCAGGTTCAGAGGCCGCCGGAGCACAAGGCAACGAATCTCAGGACGACAGCTCCCGGAGCAGCGGGTCTGCCAACAGCGGTGCTCCGGACAGCGGGGCTTCTGACGACGGCACTGCGGACGACGGAGCTTCGAACGACGGGCCCGGGAAGAACGGGCCGCAGGGCCAGGATCCCGCCGATGGCACCGACCCCGAGGGGCCCTCCGCGCGCTGAGACGGGGCCGGTGTCCGGCGGACCGGCCACCACGGGTCCGCCGGGTCTGTTCGGTCCACCAGGTGTGCTCGGTGCGCTCGATCCGCCGGGTCTCCTTGACCTGCCCTGCTCTCCCGATCCGCTGAGAACGCGGTGGTCCACCAGACGCGGCTGGGTCCACCAGGCGCCGTGCGGGCCCCGGGCACGACGCCAGCCCGGGGCCTACCGGGGCTGAGTACTGGCAACGCTATCCTCGGGCTCCCCGGCCCCGTGACGCTCTGCCCATGCGACGCCGTCCAAGAACTGGGCGGCGTCGTTCGCTCTGGGATGGCGCCGCGCCAGCTCCCAGAAGCGCTCGTTGTGGTGCGCCTCCAGCAGGTGGACGAGTTCGTGCAGCACCACGGTCTCAAGAACCCATGAGGGCGCGTCCGCGAGGCGCCGGGCAATCCTGATGGTTCCCGTGCTGGGCGTGGCCGAGCCCCAGCGCGTGTGCTGCCGCGCGGACCACCGCACGCTCGTGGGTCGCGCCGCGCCGTCCAGGTACGTGCGGGACAGCCGCTGGGCCATCTCCTCCAGCGCGGTGTCGGTCGATCGCTGCCGGGCCGCGGCCTCCGCCGTCCGACGCTTCGCCACCACCTTGGGGACCAGCGTGCTGCTCCAGTGCGCGATCTGCGCCCGGGTGGCCCGCTGGGGCACCGCAAGTACGATCGCCTCCCCGCTGAAGTGGGCGCTCACGGTCTTGGTGCGTCGCGCGCTGCGCTGCACGATGATCTCCGGCATGTCCTGCGCCTGCTGGGGGGCTCGTCTCCTGGGCATGTCACCAGTCCACCACCCCACCCGGGCGTGGCCAAAGCCGATCCGCCCTGTGGATTACCCGCGGCGCCTGGCCCGGCGCCTGGTTCGCGTCGAACAGTGGTGCCATGACTCAGCGCACGTCCACCGTCCGCGCCACCTCGGCATCACCACCCAAAAACTTCGCGGGGCCGGGCGCCGCCGTGCCGAGGGTGGACGATGTCCGGGTGCTCCTCACCGGGCTCGACCCGCTCGCGGCGGCGGTGGCCCTCGCCCTGGCGGACGCCGGGGTCTGTCTCTTCGACGTCAACGACCGGTCTCGCGTGCTCGCCCTGGACGCCCTCGACGGGCCCTACCCCGCGCAGACGGAAGGACTGCCCCGGGAGCTCGCCATGCGCGCCATGCTCCGGCGGCGCTCCCCGCGCTGCGTGCCCCTCACCGCGCCGGAGCTCTTTCCGAGCGCCGCCGTGGGCGGGGCAGTCGCGGTCCACGCGTGGTCGGTGGCGGGCGATCTCCTGGCGGATCTCAGAGAGCCCCCGGTGCCGGACGTGGATGGGCACCTGCCCACCCTCACGGTGCTCACGGACGGCGCGTGCGTGGTGCGCTGGCCCGTGACGGACTGGGCGCACCGGCCGTGCCGCAGCTGCGTGACCGGTGCTGCCCGCCACGCCCGCGCGTTCGTCCGCGAGCACCCGCTGGTGGCGACCGCACCCGCCCTCTCGGAACGCGCGCAGCCCTTCCGCCGGGTGACCCGCACCGTGGTGGCAGGCGAGATCGCGGGAATCCTGCTGTCCCTCGCGCTCGGTTTCGACGACGCCGCGGAGCTCGGTGAACCTCCAGCGGGACAGTGCCTCGCGGGGCCCACCCTGCACCACGGCCTGCGGCGGATTCTGCTGCCGCCCGAGCCCGGATGCCTGTGCTCGCTGTCCTTCATGGGCCCGTGAAGCGTGTCGCCTGGGCCCGCGGTGGGTCAGACGGAATCACGGTCCACGAGGATCGCTCCGCCGCTGGACGGCGCAGGCGGTGTCGGACTCCCGGCAACGAGCGCCGTGACGACGTCCACGATGTAGCGCGCGGTGACCTCTGGATCCAGCGCCACCATGGTCAGCGGCGGATCGGCCAGGGCCGCCGCTGCGGAGTCGCTGACGCCCACCACCGCGAGGTCTTCCGGGGCGCGCCACCCCAGTCGTCGCATACCGGCCAGCACGGCCAGCGCCGCAGTGCTGTCGTGTGCGCAGATCCCCGTGACCCCGGGCGCACTGGCACGCCACTGCTCCAGTGCCTGCGCGGCTCGCGACGGATCCGCGGGCAACCTGATCACGCCGGGTGCGGGAAGGCCGCGCTGCTCGCACTCACGGCGAAGCACCTCGCAGCGCCACTGGGATGCACCGTGCATGTGGTCTGCCCCCGTGACCGCGTAGCCGAGCCGGTGGTGGCCGGCGGCCACGAGCCGTCCCACCTGGAGCCGTGCGCTGTCCTGCTCCCTCGCGCCGGTGACCCACCGGCCTATCGCGTCCGTGCCCGTCCAGGAGGCCACGCCGCGCACGCCGTTGCCGCGCATCAGCTGCGCGTCCTCGTCCGTCAGGTCCCACGCGAGCACCGCGGCCGGGGTGACGGAGGACCACACCTGCGCCGCGGGGCGGCGGGTCCACGCGTGGATGACCATTGACAGCCCGGCCTCGTCGAACAGCATGGAGAGCCGCTCCACGATCCGCCCTATCTCCTCGGTCAGGGAACGGGCGGGCGGCAGGTAGACGAGCACGGACGTGGAACGGCCCCGGCTGAGCGCCCGCGCCTCGGCCGACGGCGCGTAGCTGAGCTCTCGCGCCGCGGCGAGCACGCGGCGTCGGGTCTCCGCGGAGATCGACTGGGTGGGGGTGTCGTTGAGCACGAAGCTCACGGTGGTGCGCGAGACGCCCGCCAGCCGCGCGACGTCCGCACTCGTGGCCCGCCGGGGCGAGATCTCCTGACCGTCCATACGCGTGCTCCTTCTCCCGCCGTGCTCCGCCCAGGGCAGACGCGCTGGATGCACCACCGCGCACCCTGGTCCTCCGATGCACAGATGCACCGGTGCTTTGAGCTTCTGACAGCCTGGCCCCTGACGCCCTTGATGTGACCTGTTACACTCGGTGCCACAGACACTAACACGCGTTAGTACACCCGCCCGACACCGGGCCGTGCACGCAGTCGGCACAGTGGGCAGGGCACCGGCTGGCAGCGGCGGGACACCGAGCACATCAGCACAGGACCACAGGGAGTGGGACGCACCATGAGCACGTACGACGTTGACGTGATCGTCGTCGGCGCAGGCATCTCGGGCATCGGGGCCGCGCGCGAACTTGCGGGAACCGGGCGGACGGTCGCCGTCCTGGAGGCCCGGGACGACCTCGGGGGCACGTGGGACCTCTTCCGCTACCCCGGCATCCGCTCCGACTCGGACATGGCCACCTTCGGCTACCGCAGCCACCCCTGGACCGGGGAGCGCAGCCTGGCCACCGGCGACACCATCCTCGAGTACCTGCGCGAGGCCGCGGACGAGGCGGGTGTCACCTCCGAGATCCGCTTCGGACAGCGGGTCCGCAGCGCGCAGTGGTCCTCCGAGACCAGCACCTGGACAGTCACCCACGAGGACGTCCACACCGGGGAGACCTCGCGACTGAGCTCGCGCTGGCTGTTCATGGCCACCGGCTACTACCGCTACGACGAGGGCTACACGCCCGAGTGGCCGAGCCTGCAGGAATTCCGGGGCACGGTCATCCACCCCCAGCACTGGCCCGAGGACGTGGACGTGGCAGGCCGGCGCGTCGTCGTGATCGGCAGCGGCGCCACGGCCGTGACCCTGCTCCCGGCGCTCGCCGAGCGCGGCGCGCACGTGAGCATGCTGCAGCGCTCCCCCTCCTACGTGGCCTCCGTGCCCGGCAGGGACACCGCGGGCATGAAGCTGCGCTCCTGGCTCCCGCCGCGCCTGGCCGGGGAGGCCAACCGGTGGCGCAACATCGCACGCGGGATGTTCATCTACGAGTTCAGCCGCCGCCGCCCACAGGCCATGCGCGAGCTGCTGCACAAGGGCGCGGTGAAGCACCTGGGTCCCACCTTCCCCGTGGACGAGCACTTCACCCCCGAGTACGACCCGTGGGACCAGCGGCTGTGCGCCGCCCCGGACGGCGACTTCTTCCGGGCCATCCGCGAGGGCGACGCCGAGGTGGTCACCGACACCATCGAACGCTTCACCGCGGACGGCATCGACCTCACCTCCGGACGGCACCTGCCGGCAGACGTGATCGTCACCGCCACCGGCCTGAACGTGCAGTTCTTCGGGGCCGTGGACGTCCAGGTGGACGGCCAGCACGTGGATCCTGCCACGCGGGTGAGCTACCGGGGCATGATGCTCGACGGCGTGCCGAACCTCGCCTTCGCGATCGGCTACACCAACTCGTCGTGGACGCTGCGCGTGGATCTCATCACCGACTACTTCCGTCGGCTGCTGGACCAGACGGACCGCCGGGGCGCCGTGGCCGTGACGCCGCGCTACAAGGGGCCGCGGTCCCAGCTGCGCCCCCTGATCGACCTGGCCTCCGGCTACATCCAGCGCGGCGCCCACCTGCTCCCCCGCCAGGGTCCGGACGGGGCGTGGCACGTGCGGCAGAACTACCTGCGGGACAAAGTCCTGTTCCGACCGGGCAGCGAGCGCGACGGGCAGCTCGAGTTCACACCGGCCACCCCTGAGACCGCGGCGGTGGCGTCGTGAGCGCTCGGCTGAGCAACGACATCGCGTACCGCGTGGGCGGGCAGGGCGCCCCGGTGCTGCTCATCCACGGCATCGGCCGCAGCCGCGCCGACTGGCAGGCCCAGCACGAGCTGCTGGAGGACTCCTTCCAGGTGTGGAGCGTGGACCTCCCGGGCTTCGGGGACTCCCCCGCCCCGGACGGCGGCATGACCCTGGAACGCCTGGCGGGCGACGTCGCTGGGTTCCTCCGCGCGCAGGGCGTCGCCCCGGCCCACGTGGTCGGCAACTCCCTGGGCGGCGCCGTGGCGATGCAGCTCACCGCGGACCACCCGGAGCTCGTGCGCAGCCTGCTGCTCGCGGACTCCGCCGGCTTCGGCCGCGGTGTGAGTCCCGCGCTGCGCCTGGCGAGCATCCCCGGTCTGGGCGAGCGCGCCATGCGCCCCAGCCGTGAGGGCGCCAGGCGCTCCGAACGCGCGATGTACCACGACCCCGCCTTCGTCACCGAGGAGCGTGTGCAGCACGGCTACGAGCTGGCCGGGCGCCCCGGCGGCACGGACGCGTTCCTGGGGATGCTGCGCTCGCTCGGTGGAGTCGCGGGCGTGAAGGGTGGCTGGCGCAGGGCGCTGCTCCCCCGCGTCCGGGCCACCGGCGTGCCCGTGCTCATCGTGTGGGGCGACAAGGACACGGTGCTGCCGTTCCGGCACATGGCGCGCGGCGCCAAGGCCCTGGGCGCTCGCACCCACCGCTTCGCGGACACCGGGCACGGGCCACAGATCGAGCGTGCTGAGGACTTCGCGCACCTGGCGCGCGAGTTCTGGGACGAGGTGGACCACCGGGGCTGAGCCGCCGCGGCGTCGTCGTCCTACCGGGAACGACGGCGCGCGGGCGCGCCCGACGCCGGGGGCAGCACGGCGTCGAGGAACCGCGAGCGCGAGCGGTTCGGGCGCCCACCCGGCGTGCGCGAGAGCGACCACGAGAACACGAGGTGCTCGCGCGCTCGGGTGATCCCCACGTAGAGCAGACGCCGTTCCTCGTCCACGGCCTCCGGGGTGTCCGCGAAGGAGATGGGCATGAGCCCCTCGGAGAGCCCGGCGAGGAACACCGCGTCCCACTCGAGGCCCTTCGCGGAGTGCATCGAGGCCAGCGTGACCCCGTCCATCACGGGTGCCTCCTGGGTGGTGGCGCGGCGCTCCAGCTCCTGGGCGAAACCCGCGAGTGACAGCGTCTCGTCCTTGTCCGCCGCGCGGGCGGCCATGGTGTCCGACAGCGAGACGAGGGCGCGCAGCGACTCCCACCTGGCCCGCGTGGCGCTGTCCGAGCGCGGTGCGCGGTCGCTGTAGCCGAGCGAGCGCAGCATGTCCCGCACCTGCTGGGGCACGTCCGCCCGGTCCGCGCCCTCGGTGCGGACGGCGGAGCGGATCTGCACGATGGCCTGGCGGATCTCGGGGCGGTTGAAGAACCGCTCCGAGCCGCGCAGCTGGAAGCCGATGTCGGCGTCCGCGAGCGCCGCCTCGAAGACCTGCGACTGCCCGTTGGTGCGGAACAGGACGGCAATCTCGTGGGGCGCCACGCCGTCGTCGATGAGATCCCGGACACGGACCGCGACGCCGGCGGCCTCGGCCTCGTCGTCCGGATACTCGTTCCAGGTGGGCTCGGGCCCCGCCGGGCGCTGCGAGACGAGCCGCAGCGGGGTGGCCCATGTGTCCGGCGCGGTGCCGAGTGTGGGGCGGCGGGCCGCGAGCAGCCTGTTGGCGGTGTTGACCACCTGCGGGCTCGAGCGGTAGTCCCGCACGAGCTCCACGACCGTGGCACCCGCGTAGCGCGCCGGGAACTCCAGCAGGTGCCGGGACGTGGCCCCGGTGAACGAGTAGATGGTCTGGGAGGCGTCCCCCACCACGCAGAGGTCGTCCCGGGAGCCAAGCCACGCGTCGAGAAGGCGCTGCTGCAGCGGGGAGACGTCCTGGTACTCGTCCACCACGAACTGGCGGTACTGGGAGTGCACCGCCGCCGCGATCCGCTCGTCCTCCTCCAGGATGCCCACGGTGATCAGCAGGACGTCCTCGAAGTCGATGAGGTGGCGGTCCGCCTTGAGGTCCTCGTAGGACTGGTAGAGCCGCTGCATGGTGCGCACGTCCCAACCCGCGGGCATGTCACGGCCCTCCGCCGCCTGGACATAGGTGTCCGGGGTGAGCATGGTGACCTTCGCCCACTCGATCTGCGCGGCGACGTCACGGACGGTCGCGCGGTCCGTGGTGAGCCTCATGGCCTGCGCCGCCTCGGTGATCAGCCGGGCCTTGTGGTTCACGATCTCCGGGGGCGGCCCGCCCACGGCCTGCGGCCAGAAGTACTGCAGCTGCCGCAACGCAGCCGAGTGGAAGGTGCGGGCCTGCACGCCCGGGGCCCCGAGCACGCGCAACCGCTGCCGCATCTCGTTGGCCGCCCGCGCCGTGAAGGTCAGGGCCAGGGTCTTCTGCGGGGTGTACACACCGGAGGCGATCCCCCACGCGATCCGGTGCGTGATCGCTCGCGTCTTTCCCGTGCCCGCTCCGGCCCGGACGCACACCGGCCCGTGCAGGGTGGTGGCCACGGCTCGCTGCTCCGGGTCCAGCCCGCCCAGGATCCGCTCTTCCGCGCTCTGCTCCTCGACACGCTGCTCCGCCACGCTCACCACCCGGTCTCTGGCAGCTTGTGACCGAGCCAGCTGACGATCAGGGCGTGTGCGATGGACACGGCGCCCGGCAGGGTGACGGTGCCGTCCGTGACAGCCGCCACGAGCTCCTCCCGGGTGAACCAGCGGACCTCGAGGATCTCCTCGCCGTCCGCCACGGCGGCGTCGGAACTCGCAAGAGCCCGGAAGCCGAGCATCAGGGAGCGCGGGAACGGCCAGGGCTGCGAGCCCTGGTACTGCACCGTGTGCACGGTGATCCCCGCTTCCTCCCCGACCTCGCGGACCACCGCCTGCTCCGCGGACTCCCCAGGCTCCACGAAACCCGCGAACGTGGAGTACATGTTGCCGGCCCATGCCGCCGAGCGGCCCAGCAGGACGCGCTGCGAGGCGGGGTCCGGGCCGTCCTCGACCACCGCCACGATGATCGCTGGATCCGTGCGGGGGAAGTGCAGAGAGTCGTCTTCGAGGCAGCGCCGGGCCCACCCGGAGCGGATGCTCTGCGTGAGCGCCCCGCAGCGAGGACACCGCGGGTGGTCGCGGTGCCACAAGGCCACCGCCTGCGCCGTGACGAGCAACGACGTCTGCTCGGGGTCCACCACGGTGGCCAGCGTGCGCAGCCCCTCCCACCGGGCACCGTCGAGACCGGACAGCTGGGTGTCCTCGGGGAAGGTGCGCAGGATCACCTGGGTGCCGTCCGCCAGGCGGCCCAGGTACACGTCCGGGCGGCGGACATCATCCGTGGGTCCCGGGACCTCCGCCACGAGCGGGAGGACCAGGGCGCCGTCGCGCGCGGGGGCCTGGGAGCCCCGCAGCACGAGCACCCGCGCGGTGGGCGAGGCGAGCGCCTCAGCCACGAGATCACTGTGCTCCCGGGCGACCGCGTCCCGGTCGAACGGGCGCCCGGCGAAGGGCAGCTGGGCGTCGTCGAGCAGTGGCGCGACGGCGCCGGGACGGTCCTGGGATGAGATCACCCGACCACTGTAGACCGGGGTCCGGACATCCTCACGGGCCGCGGTGGACAGCCCGCCCCGGGCCGAGGCCGGTAGGGTGGGTGAGGTGAGGACGACCCCCGAATTGCTAGCCGCCGTGGCGGCCGCAGCCGTGCCCGGGGTGGCCCCTGTGGCCACCGGTCCCTCCCCCGACGACCCCGCGGACTTCCGCTCGTGCATCATCCAGGACGCGGACGGTCGGCGCTGGCGCGTCCGCAGCCCCCTGAACACCGAGTCGAGCATGCGCCTCGAGACGGAGCACCTGGTGCTGCAGGCCTTCACACCCTCCGTACGCGCCCGCCTGCCCTTCCACCTGCCTTCCGTGGCCGGCTCCGTGGCGCACAACGGGCTGCGCACCTTCGTGTACTCGCACCTGCCCGGGCACACCCTCAGCCTTCGGCAGCTGCAGCAGCAGAACGAGGACCCCGAGCCGCCCCTGCACGTGCCCTCCCCGAGTGCCGCGCCACGGGCACCGCTGGCGGTGCAGCTCGGTCGCGCGCTCGGGACCCTGCACTCTCTGCCCCGCGCCCTCGTCATGGACGCGGACCTTCCCGCCTACTCTGCGGAGCAGTGCCGCAAGCGGATGCTGCACGACCTCGACCAGGCGGCCACCACCGGGCTGATCCCCGGTGAGCTGCTGCGCCGCTGGGAGGACGCGTTGGAGGACACCACCCTCTGGCAGTTCTCCACCCGCGTGGTCCACGGCGACCTGCACGAGGACAACGTCACCGTGGACCACGGGGCGCTCGTCTCCTTCACCGGCTGGAGCGACCTGCATGTGGGCGACCCGGCCCAGGACTTCTCGTGGCTCGTGGGCATGGCAGACCCGACCTTCGTGGACACCGTGCTCGAGGCGTACTCCGTGAGCGCGGTGCAGCCGCCGGACCGCCACCTGCTGCGGCGCGCGCACCTCAAGGCCGAGTTCGCGCTCGCCGAGTGGCTCGTGCGCGGCGTGGACCGCGGGATCCCGTCCATGGTGGACAACGCCGAGCGCATGCTCGCCACGCTCGCGCAGGACGTCCGCGCAAGTGCCTCGCCGACCCCGGGGGTGGACGCGCCCGGTGCTCGGGCCACGGTGGACGCGACGGTGACGGGCCTCGATGTGGACGAGCACGGTCCGTCGCCCCTCGGCCGAACGACCGGCCGGGTCGGGTCGTGGGGGCGTCCCGCGGCATCGGACCTGGACGGCCCGTCCGCTCCCGACAGTGTGCCGGGCCCGGGTGCTGCGGAGAACGCGGACGGCGTGGCGACCGGGACACAGGGAACGGCTTCTACAGCCCCCGGAGCCACATCCGCGGGCGACGACGGGCCCCGGCTCCGGCCCGCCCGTCCCGGGAACGGTGGTTCGACCGCCGCCGCGGTGAGCCGGCGCACCGACGCCTAGTTCCCAGCCTCCTCCGCCGGATTCGACCGCCGCGTCCGGCCGGGCCAGGTCTCGGAGCCCGGGCCCCGATCCGGGTCCTGATCCGAGCCAGGGACGCCCCTCTGGTAGAGGGACTCCACGATCCGCTCGAGCTCACGCTCCCCGGCGAGGTCGTGGGGACGGACCACCTCGTCCGCGGCCACGTAGTAGAACGCGGCGGACACCCGTTCCAGGGGCACGTCCTGCAGCCTTGCGAAGGCCAGCCGGTACAGGGCCAGCTGCCCCGCCTTGCGCCGCAGGTCCCGTCCTCGCGGCACCCGGCCGGTCTTCCAGTCCACGAGCTCCCAGCCGTCCCCTGTGCGGAACACGGCGTCGATGCGGCCGCGCACGGTGAGCGAGCCCACCGGGGTCTCCACGGGGAGCTCGATCGCATAGGGCTGCAGGGTGGCCCACGGACTGCGCCGAAAGGTCTCCGTGAGACGGGGCAGGTCGAGGTCCTCGTCCACGTAGTCGTCCGAGCCGGGCAGCTCGTCGAGGTCGAAGATGGCCGTGTCCCCGAAGAAGTCCTCGACCCACGAGTGGAACGCGGTCCCCGCGCGGGCGGCGGTGCCCGGACGGCGCGGCATGGGCCGCCGCAGGGTGCTCACGAACTCCTCGGGGTCCGTGTCCATGGCCACCAGTGCGGAGGCTGACACGTGGGACGGCATGTGGACGGTCCGCAGCTCGTCGGTGGCCTCACGACGCGCCAGCAGCAGCTCCGCCTCCCGCCGCCACCGGGTCACGAGATCTCCCGCGGGGCCGCACTCGAGATCCTGGTCCGTGAGGTCGCGCGTCGCGTCGAAGCCACCCTCGCGCACGGCACGGGCCGCGCCGTCCAACCGGGCGCGACGCCCCCGGTGCGCCGGCGGCAGCACAGTCTCCGTGAGCTCCCCCTCTGCGTCCCGCGCGGTGCGCACGATCTCCGGGCCCTCGACGGGGTCGTAGGGCCACAGGGCGCTGACCCGGGTGTCCAGCTGCGGGTTGGCGGTACCGGGTTCCGGTTCCACCCACGGTCCGAGCTCGATACCCGCGCTGACCCCCTCTGCAAGCTCCCGCGCCTCGAGCAGGAACGGCGACGGGTCCTTCGCACCCTTGGAGGCCCCCCGGAAGACGCTCCCGGACAGTTCAAGGAGGGACTTGGCGCGCGTGAACGCGACGTAGGCGAGGCGCCTCTCCTCTGCCAGGTCGTGCTCCGAGACGTCCTCCAGGAACTCGGCGAAGGACTCCTCCAGCTCCCGCACGTCCTCGGTGCGCGCCTCCCACTGGGGCAGCTGGTGGGCGTCCCCACGCAGGGGCCACGGCAGCTTGGCCGCCTCCCCCGTCCACGCGGACGGGTTCTTGCTGGGGAAGTCGTCCCGGTTGAGCCCGGGCACGTGGACATGGTCCCACTCGAGCCCCTTGGAGGCGTGCACCGTGAGCAGCTGGACGGCGTCGTGCCGGGTGTGCGACGGCGGCAGCTCCAGACCGTTCTCCTCGTGGGAGGCCGCCTCCAGCCACTCGAGGAACGCCGGGACGTCGTGCGTGCGCGTGGTGGCCGTGAACTGTACGGCCTGGTCGTGGAAACCGTCCAGGTTCCGCCGAACGTGCACCGGATCCGTGTCCGGCAGGGCGGCGAGCTCCACGTCCAGGCCCAGGACCATCTCCACCTCGTGGAGCACACTGGTCAGTTCGTCTCCGAGCACCTGTCGCAGCTCCCGGACATCCTGGCGCAGCGCCCGCAGCCTTCGCATCCCCTCCGGGGTGATGCTGCGACCCCGCGGGGACACCCAGTCCTCGCGGGGCAGGGTCTCCAGGGCTTCGATCAGGCTCGCCCGGTCCACGATGTCCGCCATGACGACCGTCTCCTCGGCTGCGTCGGTCCCACCCGGTGCGTGCTCACCCGTGGCGTTCCCGCCCGTGATGTCCCCGGCGGGACCGCCGTCGGCGCGGGTGGGATCGTCGGTCTCGCCCCGGGCCGCGCGCTCGTGGCCTCGTTCGAGCGCCGCGGCCCAGTCGCCGAGGGCCGCGAGGTCCCGGGTGCCGAGCCGCCAGCGGGCGCCGGTCAGCAGCCGGGCGAGCGCGTCCGAGCGGCCCGGATCCGTGAGCACGTACAGCATGGCGACGACGTCGCCGACCTCCGGGGTGTCCAGCAGCCCGCCCAGGCCCACCACCTCGTAGGGGATGTCCAGCGCCTCGAGCTCCAGGCGCAGGGGCTCGAACTGGGCCCGACGGCGGCACAGCACCGCCATGGTGGGCATCTCCTCGAGGGGCTGGCCCTTGTGCGCAGCACGCTGTTCGTGGATGCGGCCGGCGACCTCCCGAGCCTCCTCCGTGTCCGTGAGGAACCTGCTGACCCGGACCCTGCCCCGCACCGCGCCCGGGGCGGGGTCGAGTGCGGGGACCTCCACGGTGGCGGCCGAGCGGCTCCACGGCGGGGGTGTGCGCAGGGGCTGGGCCACGGTGTTGGCCACGTCCAGCACCGAGAGACTGTTGCGCCACGCGGTGGTGAGGAAACTGGTGTCCGCGAACTGTGCCGGGTCCTCCTCGGAGGCCCCTCTGCGCGGGAAGTTCTCCACGAAGCTGAACAGCTGCCCGGAGGACGCGCCACGGAACCCGTAGATCGACTGCTGCGGGTCCCCCACCGCCATGACGCAGTGCCCCTCCCCGAACAGCCCGGCGAACAGGGCCAGCTGGGCGTGGGATGTGTCCTGGAACTCGTCCAGGAGGACCACACGGAAACGGTCCCGCTCGACGGCGCGGGCATGGGGGTCCACCTGCACGATCCGGGCGGCCAGGGCGAGCAGGTCCCCGTAGTCCAGTGCGGAGTCGACTCGCTTCACGGCGTGGAAGCGCTCCACGAGCTCCGCGAGGACCTCCGTCTGCTCCATTCGGGCCAGTGCGTCGTTGACCTTGCCCCCGGGGCTGCGCTTGCGGCCGGCAGGGGGAGCGCCCTGGCAGCGCAGCCGCAGGTTGTGGACGTACTCGCGCACGCGGTGGGCGTCCACCAGGTGCTCGGACGCCTCGGAGGCGAGCTTCATCAGTCCCGTGGTGAGTGTGGAGGCCGCCGGAACCTTTGCGGGCAGGGGCCCGTCCCAGCCCTGGACGAGGTCGTGGGCCAGCTGCCATGCCTGGGCCTGCCCGAGCAGCACGGTGTCCGACTCCACGCCGAGTCTCAGGCCGTAGCTGCGCACCAGGGAGTTCGCGTAGGAGTGGTAGGTGCTCACGGTGGGTTCCTGAACGGCCTCCGGGGCGCCGTCCCCGTCGTCCGGCTCGGTGATCAGCCCCGTGGCGCGCAGCTTGCGCAACTTGTGGTTGATCCGCTGGGAGAGCTCGCCGGCGGCCTTGCGGGTGAACGTGACGCCGAGGATCTCCTCCGGCTGCGCGAGCTCGTTGGCCACGAGCCACGCCACGCGGTCCGACATGGTGGTCGTCTTGCCCGACCCCGCTCCCGCCACCACCAGCCGGGGCGTCAGCGGCGAGGAGATCACCGTCGACTGCTGCTCGGTGGGCGGGTGCTCCCCCAGCGCCTCGGCGATCTGCTCCGGCGAGTACCGGACCTTTTCCTCAAAGTTCTGCTGCACGGTCACTTCTCCGTCACCTGTCTCCCCTGTGCGCACAGCGGGCACACCCACGGCACCGAGCACCGGATGCCGAACCCGGACTCCTGGGCCGCCGTGTGGCGCGCTTCGAACCGGGTTCCCGCCACCAGTGCGGCGGCCCGGGTGATGAGTTCCCTCGCCCAGCTCTGCTCCTCGTCCAGCGGCTCCTGCACCTGGACGCCCGGGGTCTTCGTGGCGTCCCCGAGCTGGACCAGCAGGGCACCACCAGGCTGGGCGAGCACGACTCCCTCGGGCAGCTCGATCCGCTCGGGCCGGTGCGCCTCGTGCAGGTCCTCGGCGCGGCTGAGCTCTGCCATGGCCTGCCCGGCCCCGGCCTGCAGCGCCACCTGGTACGCCGCGAGTTGGGGGTGCTCGGGGAGGTCCTCCTTGGAGGGCTTCGAGCGGCCCGTCTTCAGGTCCACCACCACATGGCGTCCGTGGGCGTCGACCTCGAGACGGTCCACCCGACCCGTGAGCAGCGCATCCCTGGCGGCGTCCCGCACGAGCACCTCGAAGCTTCCCTCCACGCCCACCAGCCGCCGTCCGTGCTTGCCACCCATGTCCCGGGCGTACTGGGCGAACTTGCGGAGCATCTCCTCCGCGCGCTCGAGCTCCTGCGCGCCCGTCCACCCGGCGGGCATGCCGAGCGCGGGCCAGCGGCGTCGCAGTTCGGCCACCAGTTCCGTGGCGTCCGCCTCCGGCATGTTCTCGGCGATGTCGTGGACCAGGGTGCCCAGGCTGCGGCTGAGGTCCGTGACCTCGGTGGCCCGGGCCTCGGCGACGAACCAGTCGAGTGGTGAACGGTGGATCGTCTCGATCTTGGACGGCGAGACACGCACCGCCTCCTCGGCGTCGAACAGTGCTTCCTCGCTGGAGAGCGGGGCGTGGCCCCACCACTCGTCGGGGGCCGCCCCGCGCACCGGTTGCGCCGCGGTGGCGAAATCGTGCAGCAGCCGAGCCGCTGCCTCCCGCTCGTGCTCGTCGGAGGCGCCGCTGGTCAGGGTGCGGCGCAGGGTGCCCGTGAGCTGCCGCAGGGTGAGGGGTTCGGGTGCGGTGAGGTGCTCGACGACCATCCCGGTGTCCTGTCCCTCGTTCCCTACCACCAGGTTCACGAACTCGGAGGGCTGCTCGTCCTGCGAGGCCACGGCAGTGACCACGAGACTCTCCCCCGCCCGGGAGACGGCGGTCGAGAACTGGCGCAGCTCGTCGAAGCGCACCTGCCGCAGCCGGTCCACCACCCCTAGCCGCAGGGCCTGCTCCGGCCCGTGGTCCAGCGCGTCCGTGAGGACGTCCGTGCCGAGCAGCTGCCCGCGCAGTGCCGTGTTGGGCCACACGCCCTGCTGCACGCCAGCCACCACCACGTGCTTCCACTCCCGTCCCGCGGACCCCGCCGGTGTCATCACCGCCACGTTGTCCTCAGCGGGCGCGCGCGCGGCGAGGGTGTCCATGGGCAGCTCCTGGTGGTCCATGTACTCCATGAACGCACGCGCCGTGGCGCCGGGAACCTGGTCCACGAAGCGCTCGGCGGCCTCGAACAGGCCGACAACGGCGTCCAGGTCCCGGTCCGCGCGCACCGACTCCGCTCCACCGGCCAGGGCACGACGGCGCCATCTCGGGGCAACGCCCGAGGCCTCCCACAGGGCCCACAGAACGGACTCCGCCGTGGCCCCCGGTTCCTGGAGCGCGTTCTGGCCCTCCAGCAGCATGTCCGCGACACGGGCGGCAGCGTCCGAGCGGACCTCCGCGAGTTCGAGGAGCACCCCGTCCGTGAGGGCCTGCACCAGGAGGACGTCGCTCGTGCGGCCACCGCCCGTGCGCAGCTCGTAGCCGCGCAGCTTCTGGCGGATCCGGCGGACCTCCATGGGTGAGGCGCCGCCGATCCGCGAGGTCAGCAGGGAGACGGCCGCGGTGGCAGTGAGCATGGTGCCGCGCTCGTCACGGTCCAGGTCCCCGGCGGCGTCTGTCCCGTCCCCGGTCTCTGTGTCTGTTGCTGTCTCAGCCGCACCGTCCGTCGCGTTCCTCAACGCGTCCTGGGGCCCGACGCCGCGGTCCTGCGCCGCCAGCAGGATGCGCAGGGCGTTGAGCAGGGGGATCACGGCGGGCTCGTCCCGCAGCGGCGTCTCCGCCGCGGAGGTGGTGGTGGGGACTCCCAATGCGGCGAGCTGACGGGTGAGCCCGGATAGCTGGGAGCCGCTGCGGACCACCACGGCCATCTCCCGGTACGGCACACCGTCCAGCACATGCAGCCGCAGGAAGTGGTCCGCACACCAGCGTGCCTGGGCGGTCGGCGACTCGAAGAGCGCCACCCGCACCGAGCCCACGCGGGCATCCTCACCCTCGGTCTCCGGCGGCGCGGGCGAGCGGTCGGTGCGGGCACCCGCCACGACGGACACCGCGCGCGCGACCCGCTGCCATGCCAGGTTCACCTGCCGCGGCATGCGGTGGCTCGTGCCGAGGTGCAGCCGTTGCAGGGGGTGGGCCGCAGTGGCCACCCGTTCCTCCAGGGTGCGCAACAGGTCCGGACGGGCGCCGCGGAATCCCTGCACTGTGGTGTCAGGATCCGCCGTGTAGACGGCGTCCCGGCCGCGCGTGAGCACACCGATGAGCCGGTGGGCCGAGGGGGTGGCCTCCTGGAGGTCGTCCACCAGCACGGCATCCAGCCGTTGCTGCTCCCGGGCGAGGAACTCGGGATTCTCCTCCAGGACGCCCGCGGCCCGGTCCACGAGCTCTGAGGGGTCGAACGCGTTCGGCATCCGCAGGGCCCGGATCTGCTGGTACTCGGCTCGGAACGCCGCGGCAGTGCGCCACTCCGGATGGCCGAGGGGCTCGGCCCAGGCCGCGAGCTGCTCAGGCGCCACACGGTACTCGTTCATCCGGTCGAAGAGCTCCCGCAGCTGCCCACGGAACCCCCGCGTGCCCAAGGCCTGGTCCAGTTCCGGGGGCCACACGACCGCGCCCCCGTACCCGGCCTCGTGGCCGCGCATCATCTCCGCGAGGAAGGCATCCTGCTCGGGCCCGGAGAGCAGGACGGGGGCGGTGGCGACCCCCGGGAGCAGTCCCTCGGCCAGCGCGCGCCGCAGGACGTCGAACGCGTAGGCCTGCCAGGCCCGCACGAGCGGCGTGCTGATGGTCGCTGCGGCCCGGCTGCTGACGAGGTCCCGCAGCGTGGCGGCGGTCTCCCGCGACGGCGTGAGCACGAGGATGCGCTGGGGATCCGCGCCAGCGGCGATGCGCCGCACCACGCCCTCGACCGTGACGGTGCTGCGACCCGTTCCCGGGGCGCCGAGGACCAGCACGGGACCGTGGCCGGGCGGCAGGTCCGCAACCCTCTCCTGAGCCGGGTCCAGCACCGCGGGGGCCTGGGCCGAGCCCAGTCCGCGCGGCGGCAGGACGCGCCAGGACGCTTCACGCTGCGTTTGCATGACCACATCAGACCACGGCGTTCCGACACTCATAAGCATGTCGGCGGCTCCCGGTACCGTGAGGTCATGGCTTCCGCGCACCGTCCCGAGGACTCCGACCAGCCCGCGCTCTTCGACGCGCCCACGCCGCCGGCCGGCGCCGGTGACCCGGCCCCGGAACCGGCGCTCCCTGGCCAGCCCGCCCTGTTCGAGGCACCGCACGTCAACTCCCCGCAGGTGGACGCCGCGCCGACGGCTCCCGCAGAACCGCCCCGGGACCTGGCGCCGCACGGCACCGCCGCGCCCGACGTCGTCGGCTCCCCGCAGCCGCCCGCCACGGGCGCACCGCTCAGTGGCGCCGCCGTGAACCCGCTCGAGGGCACCCTCGTGGACCCAGATTCGTCGTGGACCGACGGTCCCCGCGCGTGCTTCGACCTGGAGACCACCGGCCGGGACCCGCAGCAGGCGCGTATCGTGACGGCTTCCGTGGTGCTGGTCTCGCCCTCCGGGGACGTGCTGCGGGAGTGGGAGTGGCTTGCGGACCCCGAGGTCGAGATCCCCGAGGAGGCCGCGGCGGTGCACGGCGTGAGCACCGAGCGCGCCCGCGCGGAGGGCCGCCCCGCCGCGGAGGTCACCGCGGAGCTCGACGACGTCCTCGCCGGGCTCTGGGACCACGGTGTGCCGGTGCTCGCCTTCAACGCCGCCTACGACCTCACGGTCCTCGCGCGTGAGAACGAACGCCACGGCCTCACCGCGCCCGCACCGCTGCCCGTGCTCGACCCGTTCGTTCTCAACAAGCAGGTGCACCGCTATCGCCGCGGCAAGCGCACCCTGGGCGCGCTGTGCGAGGAGTACGGCGTGGTGCTCGACGCCGCCCACACCTCCGCCGCGGACGCCCTCGCCACCGAGCGCCTCGCCACCGCGCTCGCCACGCGCTTCGCCGAGCTGCGCCAGCCCGCCGCCCGGCTGCACGAGCAGCAGATCGGGTGGGCCGCCGAGCAGGCCGCCTCCCTGCAGGAGTACTTCCGGCGCAAGGATCCAGCCGCCGTGGTGGACGGCACCTGGCCCGTGCACCCGCGCCCCTGACGTCCTCCGCCCCGCGCACCCGCGCCCTGGTCACGGCCGCGCCGAGTCGCCCGCGCCTCTGGGCACCTCCGCTCCGAGCACCCTGGTGACCCCGCTGCCCGCTGACCCGCTGGCTCAGACGGCCCCGCTGCCCTGCCGACCTGCCGACCTGCCGAGAGAAAAACGGCGCGGCACCCCGTGAAGGGGGGCCGCGCCGTTGTCACATCCTCGCGGCCACCGTGTGCGGCGGCCCGGGGTGCCCGCTCAGTCCTGCGGCGGCTGCGCGGAGGCAGCGGCCTCCGCGGCGGCGGGCAGTGCCGAGAGGATCCGCTCCATCGCCGAGTCGTCGTGGGCCGCGGAGAGGAACCAGGCTTCGAAGACCGAGGGCGGGAGGTAGACCCCGGCATCGAGCATCGCGTGGAAGAACGGGGTGTAGCGGAAGCTCTCCTGCGCCTTGGCGTCCGCGTAGTCGTGCACGCCGTGCTCGCGGGTGCCGAACGCCACGGAGAAGAGGTTGCCCGCCTCCTGGAGCGAGTAGTCGAGCCCGGCGGCGTCGAACGCCTCGCGCAGCCCGGCGCGCAGCTGCTCCGAGCGCCGGTTGATGGTCTGGTACGCGATCCGGTCCGCGAGCTTCAGGGTGGCGAGGCCCGCGGCCATGGCCACGGGGTTCCCGGACAGCGTGCCCGCCTGGTAGACGGGACCCGTGGGCGCCAGGTGCTCCATGATCTCTCGGCGTCCGCCGAGTGCGGCAGTGGGCAGTCCCCCGCCGATGACCTTGCCGAACGTGAAGAGGTCCGGGGCCCAGTCCTCGCCGTGCTCGTTGCTCAGTCCCCAGTAGCCGGCCTCGTGCACACGGAAGCCCGTGAGGACCTCGTCGAGGATCATCAGGGCGCCGCTGTCCTGCGTGAGACGCCGGATCTCAGCGTTGAACTCGTTCGCCGGGGTGACCACGCCCATGTTGCAGGGGGCGGCCTCGGTGATGACGGCGGCGATCTCTCCCGGGTGCTCGGCGAAGACGGCCTCGAGGGCGGCGAGGTCGTTGTAGGGCACCACGAGCGTCTGGGCGGCCGTGGCGGCCGTGACTCCGGCGGAACCGGGCAGGGCGAGGGTGGCCACCCCGGAACCGGCTTCGGAGAGCAGGGAGTCCACGTGGCCGTGGTAGCAGCCGGCGAACTTCACCACGAGGTCCCGCCCGGTGTAGCCACGGGCCAGGCGCAGGGCCGTCATGGTGGCCTCCGTGCCCGTGGAGACCATGCGGATCTCCTCCAGAGGTGCCACGCGGTCCACCACGAGCTCCGCGAGCTCGGTCTCCCCGCGGGTCGAGGCACCGAAGCCCAGCCCACGCTCCACGGCCTCGTGCACGGCCTCGGTCACCACGGGGTGGGCGTGGCCCAGCAGGGCGGGACCCCACGAGCACACGAGATCCACGTACTCCCGGCCGTCCACGTCCGTGAGGTAGGGGCCCTTTGCTGCGGCGATGAACGGTGGGGTGCCGCCCACCGAGTTGAACGCGCGCACGGGGGAGTTCACTCCCCCGGGCATCACCCGACGGGCGCGGTCGAACAGTTCTTGCGAAACACTCATGAGATCACTTCATTCCTTTCGCCGGGAGCGGCTCCCGGGGACACCGTGGCGCGGCAGACCCACGCGCGGCGCTCGTGCGTTTACCGGCCGTTCTCATCACGGAACCACCGCGCGAGCTCCGTGGCGTAGTAGGTCAGGATTGAGTTCGCGCCCGCGCGCTTGATGGACAGCACGGACTCCCGCACAGCGGCGTCCCGGTTGATCCACCCGTTCGCGGCGGCGGCCTCGATCATCGCGTACTCCCCGGAGATCTGGTACGCGGAGACCGGCACCGGGGAGGCGTCCGCGACCTCGCGCAGAATGTCCAGGTAGCTCATGGCCGGCTTGACCATGACCATGTCCGCGCCCTCGTCGAGGTCCAGCTGCATCTCCAGCAGGGCCTCGCGGCGGTTGGCGGGATCCATCTGGTAGGCCTTGCGGTCCCCCGTGAGCGTGGAGTCCACGGCCTCGCGGAACGGTCCGTAGAAGGCGGAGGAGTACTTGGCGCTGTAGGCGAGAATCGAGGTCTCCTGCTGCCCGGCTGCGTCCAGCGCGGCACGGATCACGCCCACCTCACCGTCCATCATCCCGGACGGAGCCACCATGTGCGCTCCGGCCTGCGCCTGCACCACGCCCATGCGACCGTAGATCTCCAGGGTGCGGTCGTTGTCCACGCGGCCCTGCCCGTCCAGCACGCCGCAGTGGCCGTGGTCCGTGAACTCGTCAAGGCACAGATCCGACATCACCACGATCTCGTCCCCCACCTCTTCCCTCACGGCACGGATGCCGCGGTTGAGGATCCCCTCCGGGTCCAGCGCCGCCGAGCCCACCGCGTCGCGGGTCTCGGGGACACCGAAGATCATGAAGCCGCCGAGGCCGAGTTCCACGGCCTCCGCGGCCGCGCGCTTCAGCGAGTCCATGCTGTGCTGGACCACGCCCGGCATGGACGCGAGCGGCTGCGGCTCGCTCAGCCCCTCCTTGACGAAGACCGGCAGGATCAGCTCGGAGGGCGTCACCCGCGTCTCGGCCGCGAACCGGCGCATGGCGGGGGTGGCGCGCAGCCTGCGCGGGCGCGACACCAGGTTGTAGGACATCTCGTCGTCGTTCATCTTCTCGTTCTCCTGATCCGTGTCGGTGCAGGTCGTTGGTCGTGCGTCTGTTTCGGCCGTGGTGCGGCCGTCGGGTCGTGCGGTGCCGAGCGCGGCGTCGACCGCGTCCGCCAGGTCCCGCGGCGTCGGCCAGGTGGCGGTCACGGGGCTCAGGCCCCGTTCCCGCAGCGCGCGGGCGGTGGGCTCGCCGATCGCGACCCATGCGACGTCGGCGGCGGGCCGCTGCCCGTCGAGCAGTGCGGCGGCCCGCGACGGTGCCGTGACCACCACCGCGGTCACCTCACCCGCCGTACACGCGGCCCGGGCGGACTCGGGAGCCAGCTCCTTGACGGGCAGCTCCTCGGCCGTGTGCTCTCGGTCCGCCAGCCCGCCGCTCGCCGAGTTTCCGGCCAGGGGCTCGGGTTCACGACGCCGCACGGGCCGTTCCGCGGGCACGGGCACCATCTCGTACGCGGTCACCCGCCGCACGTCGTAGCCCAGCTCGCGCAGACCCTGGGCCAGCGTGTCCGAGCCGAGGGCCGAGACGGGAAGCAGGGCCAGCGGCGTCGTGCCCGTCCGCTGGGAAGCACGCGGAGCCTCCCGAGAATCCTCGTTGGACCGCGCGCCGGGATGCTCCGGCCACTGCGCCACCATGCCCGCCGCGCTCTGGACGCGGGACGGCACGAAGTCCAGCCCCACACCGTACTCCCCCAGCGCCCGGGCGGTGGCCTCTCCCACCGCGGCCACACGGAGCAGGCCCGTGGCGCGCGCCGCCTCCAGCTGCGCGCCCCAGCCCGGTGACTCCGCGACGGCGTCGAGCGCGGCCACCGTGGTGGCCGACGTCACGCACAGCCACGTGGGCGCGGACGGGTGAGCGGCCTGGTCGAGCAGCCCCGCCAACTCCGAGGGATCGGCCGGACGCTGCGCCTCCAGCATCGGGGACGCGCACGGCTCGTGGCCCCGCTCCCGCAGCAGCGCGGCGAGCTCGTGCGCTGCGGCGGGATCGCGGGTGATGAGCACGCGCGCTGGGGTCACAGGCTCAACCGCGCCAGTCGTCCGGCACCGTTGCCCAGCAGCTCCTGGGCCACGTGCGCACCCAGGGCCGCGGCACCCTCGAGGTCCGCGTCCGGCAGGGACGCCGCGTGCCGCATGACCTCGGAGCCGTCCGGGTCGGCCACGACCACCTCGAGCTCCAGGACACCGTCCACCAGGCGCGCGTACGTGCCCACCGGGGCCGCGCAGCCCGCTTCGAGCGTCGCCAGGACGGTGCGCTCCGCGGTGACGTCCAGGCGCGTGGGCAGGTGGTCCACGGCGGTCAGGCCGCGGGCCAGCCCGGTGTCCGGGTCCAGGTCCGCGCGCACCTCCAGCGCCAGCGCACCCTGCCCGGGAGCGGGGAGCATCAGGTGCGGGTCCAGGTACTGGGTGATCCGTCCCTCGAGTCCCAGCCGGATCAGTCCGGAGGCGGCCAGCACGACGGCGTCCAGATCTCCCGGGTCCGCCGGCGCCACGCGGTTGAGGCGGGTGCCCACGTTGCCGCGGATGTCCACGATGCGCAGGTCCGGGCGCAGGGCCCGCAGCTGCGCGACGCGCCGCGGCGAGCCCGTTCCCACGGCCGCCCCCTCGGGGAGCTCCTCCAGGGTGAGGCCGTCGCGGGCGCACAGGGCGTCCCGCGGGTCCTCGCGCTCGGGCAGCGCGGCGACCACGAGTCCCTCGACGTCCGCCGTGGGCAGGTCCTTGAGGGAGTGCACCGCGAGGTCCACGTCCCCGTCCAGCACGCGCGAGCGCAGGGCGGTCGCGAAGACGCCGGTGCCGCCCAGCTGGGACAGGGGACCTGTGAGGACGTCCCCCTCGGTGCGCACCGTGACGACCTCGTGCGCCACGCCGCTCGCGCGGGTCACCGCATCCGCCGCCCAGCGGGTCTGGGTCATCGCGAGCTGGGAGCCTCGAGTGCCCACGGTGAAGACGCCGGCGCTCACCGCAGGACCACCCCGCCGTCCGTGTCCAGGTCCACGGGGATGGGCTCCCCCTGCGGCCGCTGGGCGATCGTGGGCCGGGGCTCGTCCCGCCCGTGCAGCACCTTCACGCAGCAGTCGGGAGCGCACTCGTCGAACCACGTGCCGCGGGAGCACGCGGAGACTCGCGGCGGTGCGGTGGGGGTCCCCAGCCGCTGCTCCACGAGGTCCACCAGAGCGGCCACGAACTCGGGGTCCGTTCCCGCAGTGGGGATCCGCTCGAACTCGAGCTGCGCCTCGGCGGCGGCGTCTCGGGCCTCGGTGTCGAGGTCCCACATCACCTCCATGTGGTCGGAGACGAAGCCCAGCGGCACCACGGCCACGCCGGTCACGCCCTGCTCGGGGAGCGACTCGATGACGTCGCAGATGTCCGGCTCCAGCCACGGCGTGGACGGGGGCCCGGAACGGGACTGGTAGACCAGCTCCCACTCGACGTCGGCCATCTCCTCCCCCACCTGCTCCACGATCCAGCGCGCGGCCGCGAGGTGCTGGGCCACGTAGGCGGAGTCCCCCTCGAAGGCCATGCGCTGCGGGCCTGCGGCGTTGGCGTCCGTCATGGGCACCGAGTGGGTGGTGAACAGCACCCGCAGCCCGCCGTCCGTGCGGGAGCGCAGAGCCTGCAGCGAGTCGCGCAAGTTGCGCGCGTAGGGGCGCAGGAAACCCTCGGAGTCGTAGTACTGCCGGATCTTCTCCACGTGCATGACGTCCTGCAGCCCGGTCTCCTCGAGTCCCACGCCGTAGTCCTCTCGGTACTGGCGGCAGCTGGAGTAGCCCGAGTAGGCGCTCGTGGCCATCACCAGCAGGTCCGTGTAACCGCGCTCGTGGCACTCACGCAGCACGTCCGCCACGTACGGGTCCCAGTTGCGGTTGGCGAGCAGCACAGGCAGCTCAATCCCCCGCCGCGCGAGCTCCGCCTCGAGGGCGTCTCGCAACGCACGGTTCTGGGCGTTGATGGGGCTCACACCGCCGTTGGCACGGTAGTGCGTGGCCACCTCCTCGAGCCGTTCATCCGGGATGCCGCGCCCGCGCGTCACGTTGCGCAGGAACGGGATGACGTCCTCCTGGCCCTCGGGTCCGCCGAAGGACGAGAGGATCAGGGCCTGGAACTCGTGCGGCCGCGCGCTGCGCGCCGCGCTCAGGGCATTGGTCTGGTCGTTGCGGGTCTCAGTCATCTCAGGCGAGGACCTCTCCGATCTCGTCCGTGCGGATCCGGCGGCCCGTGTAGAAGGGGGTCTCCTCGCGCACGTGCAGCCGCGCCTCGGTGTTGCGGAAGTGGCGCATCACGTCCACGAGGTCCACCAGCTCCGGGGCCTCCAGCGCCAGCAGCCACTCGAAGTCGTTGAGCCCGAAGCACGCGATGGTGTTCGCGAGCACCTGGGGGTAGTCGCGCGCCTTCATGCCGTGGTTCTTGAGCATCTCGCCGCGGCGCTCGGGGTTCATGTAGTACCAGTCGTAGGAGCGCACGAACGGATACACGCACACCCAATCCCTGGGCTCTGCACCCCGGGCGAAGGCCGGCGAGTGGTTCGAGGTGAACTCGGCCTCGCGGTGCACGCCCATGGCGTTCCAGGACTGGCGGGTGCCGGCCACCAGCGGTTCCCGGCGCAGCTCGCGCACGGCGGCCTGCAGGGCGTCCGGCTTCCTGCCCGTCAGCCAGAGCATCAGGTCCGCGCTCTCGCGCATCCCGGAGACGTCGTACACGCCCCGCACGACCACGTCCCGCTCCGCCAGCCGCGCCACGAGTGTGTCGAAACTCTCCCTGTTGGCCGCCGAGTCCGCGTTCTGCGACCGGTCCCCCGTGCGCTCCAGCACCGTGTACTGGGACCAGTAGAGCTTGTCCTCGCCGCCCGGCGCGGCCTTCTGGCCGCCGTGCTCCTGTGTCTTCGCTGCGTGCTCACTCATCCTGCGCGTTCCTTTCCACGTCCTGTTCTCTTCCCGTCCGCGCCGCGCTCGCGGTGCCGTCAGAGCACCATTGCCCACGACGACGCCGCCCGCGCACCGCGGTGCCTAGTGCGGGCTCGTGCCCGCGCTCCCCGAGGGGGTGCCGGTGTCGTAGCCGTGGTGCTCCAGCAGCGTGCGGACCTGCTTTCGGGTGTCCGCGACAACCGCCGCGAGACCCGTTCCGGACAGCCACGCGCCCACGGCGGCGGCGTCCGGGATCTCCTTCAGCGCCCGGCGGAAGCCCGTGACTCGGGCGCTGTGCCCCGCATCCGTGCGTGGCAGCGCCGCGTGCCAGCGCACGACGTCCGCACCCACGAGCTGCTCCGGCTCGATGGGGACCCCCAGCAGCGTGCTGGCGTCCCCCAGGGCCAGGGCGATGAGGTGCTTGTCCTCCAGCGCCACTTCCGGGGAGGGGCCGGAGCCGCGCTGCGCCGCACGGCCGTAGGACAGCCGCAGGACGTGACGGTGCTCGCCGACCTCCCGCGCCACCCACTTCCACTTGGCGCTCGCGTGGGTCAGCGCCTTGGCGCTGACGTCTCGGACGTCCTCGCTCACGAGCAGCCCCGTGCCGCGCGGCGCGGGGTCCAGGGCGGGGCAGTCCAGCACGAGCGTGGCCAGCGCAATGCGCGGGCCGGGGCGCGGGGTGTAGTTCTGGGCGTCCTGCATGTGGCTGCCCATCAGCCGCACCGCGGTGGGCCCGTCCGTGGCCATCACGAGCAGCTCGCCGCGCGCCACAGCCGTCTTGTCCCCGTCCATGGGCTGGCGCTGGATGACCATCCAGCCCGGCCGGCGGGGATCGCGGTCCAGCGCGATCACGTCGTAGCGGGTGACGAGCTTGACGCCCAGCCGCTCGGCGTCGTCCACCAGGCGCTCGCTCAGCAGATTCATCCCGCCGTCGAGCCCCGCGACGTTCGAGCCGGCGGGGGTGATTTCGCGCAGCGCGCCGGCCGCGGCCCCCAGGCTGCCGAGCTCTCGCAGTCTGCTGCGCAGACCGGGCGTGACGGCGTCGACATCCAGACGGTCCGGGTGCATGGAGTAGACGCCGGAGACGAACGGGGACACGAGCCTGTCGACGACGCGCTGACCCATGCGGGCGCGCACGAGACCGCCCACGGTGCGCTCGCCGGCTCCCACGGTCGCGGGCAGCACCCGGTCCAGCCGTGCCCGCGCGAGTCCGGCGCGTCCCAGGGGGACGCGCAGCTCGGGGTCGGAGGGATCCGCGGGAATCCCCAGCACGCCCGAGTGCGGTGCGGGGATGGCGCCCTCGGGCAGGTAGAGCCAAGAGCCCGCCGGGTCCGGGGTGACCACCCGGTCCGCGAGACCGAGCTCGTCCAGCAGCTCCGGGACGGCGGTGGAACGGGTGGCGAAGGACTCGGCGCCGGAGTCCAGCACGAGTCCCGCAACCTGGTGTGCACCCACGGCCCCGCCGAAGTGGTCGGAGGCCTCCACCAGGGTCACGCGCAGCCCCGCCGCGGCGAGATCGCGTGCGGCCGTGAGACCCGCCACGCCGCCACCCACCACGAGTGCGGTCCGAGGGCGCCTGGGGGTGCGCCGTTTCTCACCGGAGGAAGTTGTCACCGGGTCTCCTTGTGGATGAAGGTCACGAGTTCGCTCAGCACGTCCGGGTCCGTCTCCGGGGGAACACCGTGGCCCAGGTTGACCACGTGTCCGGGTGCGGTGCGGCCGCGGCGCAGGACGTCCCGGGTGTGCTCGTGCAGGACCTCCCGCGGTGCGCCCAGCAGGGCGGGGTCGATGTTGCCCTGCACCACGGTACGCTCCCCCAGCCGCCGGGAGGCCTCGTCCAGCGGGATCCGGTAGTCCACGCCCACGGCGTCCGCACCGGCGTCGCGCATGGCACCCAGCAGCTCCCCCGTGCCGGTGCCGAAGTGGATCCGGGGCACGCCGAGGTCCTCGACCGCCGCGAGCGCCTGCGCAGAGTGCGCCCGGACGTGCTGCTCGTAGTCCGCGAGCGAGAGGGAGCCGGCCCATGAGTCGAACAGCTGCACGGCGCTCGCCCCGGCCTCGACCTGCGCCCGCAGGAACGCCCCGGAGGTGCGGGCCGCCCACTGCGCCAGGTCGTTCCAGGCCGAGGGGTCCGCGTGCATCATCGTGCGCGGCCGCAGGTGGTCCCGGGACGGCCCGCCCTCCACCGCGTAGGCGGCAATGGTGAACGGGGCTCCCGCGAAGCCGATCAGAGGGGTGTCCCCGAGCTCCGCGACGGTGCGGGACACAGCCTCGCGGATCGGGTCCAGGGCCGCGTCCGGCAGCTCGGGCAGGGCGGCGACGTCCGCGGCGGTGCGCACCGGATGCGCCAGCACCGGGCCGCGCCCGGCGACGATGTCCACGTCCACGGACGCGAGCTTCATGGGAACCACGATGTCCGAGAAGAAGATGGCGGCGTCCACGCCGTGGCGGCGCACCGGCTGCAGCGTGATCTCCGCCGCGAGGGCCGGGTCGAGGCACGCCTCGAGCATCCCCGTGCCTCGGCGCGCCTCGCGGTACTCCGGCAGGGAGCGGCCCGCCTGACGCATGAACCACACGGGGGTGTGCGGGACCGGCAGGGCGCACAGCGTGCGGATGAGAGCGGAGTCACGGACCGTGCCGTGCAGCGGGTGGCCCTGCGGCACGCGGGACAGGCGCCGGGCCCAGACTGCCTCGTGCACCCCTGCCGCGTCCGGGCCTGGCGTGCCCGGTCCTGGCGCGACCCGGCGGGACCCGCCCGTGCCGTCCGCCACGGTTGGCGCGGCCGCGGCGGGGGTCTCGCTGCTGAGGGGGTCGCGGTGGTCGCCGTCGCGCTCGATCTGGGAAGCCATAGTGCTCCCCATTGTGCCAAAGGAGACCTGGGAGTTTTGGCGACGGACTGTCCGTCCCGCCCGGTGCCGGGCCCGCCCGCCTGCCCGAGTCGAGGGGCTGCTCTTCCGGGCCCAGGGGCCGCCCGTGGCTATGCTGGGCGTAGCGCATCGACTTCGTCTAGGATGGCTTGATTGTGGTTCTCTTCTGTCTTGTCGCATCCCACCGATCCGTTGACCTCAACACTGTTGCCCGGTTGAGCACCGGAGCCCTCGGTGTGGCCGAGGACGCCGTCTCCACGGGAGCGCTGGCGGGCGCCGTGACGCTGTCCACCTGCAACCGGCTGGAGTTCTACGGCGAGGTCCCGGGCGAGGCCCCCGGTCTCGTGCACCGGGCCCAGCAGGACGTTGCCCAACGGATCTCCGAACGCTGCGGGCTGGACGCGGGCTTCGTGCTCGAGACCATGGACGCGCACGAGGGTGAGGGCGTGCCCCGCCACCTCTTCACCGTGGTATCCGGGCTGGAGTCCGCCGTCGTCGGCGAGCGGGAGATCACCGGTCAGGTGCGACGCGCCCTGAACCAGTCCCGCCAGTCCGGCACCGCCTCCCCCCACCTCGTCCAGCTCTTCGAGGCCGCCGCCCGCACCGCGCGCGAGGTGGGCACCCGCACCGCGCTCGGCGAGCGTGGCCGGTCCATCGTCTCGGTGGCCCTCGACCTCGCGGATGACATCACCCCCGGGCAGTGGCCCCGCCGCCGCGCCCTGGTCTTCGGCACCGGCGCCTACGCCGGCGCCACCATGGCTGCCCTTCGCGACCGAGGCTGCGCGGACATCGAGGTCTACTCCGGCTCCGGGCGCGCCCAGCAGTTCACGGACCAGCGCGGCGGCTCCCCCGTCACGCAGGTGGAGCTGCCCGCGGCGCTGCGCCGGGCCGACGTCGTCATCGGCTGCTCCGGAGGCTCGGCGCCCATGCCCGCGGACGTGTTCCCGGAGGGGCCCCGCACGGTGGTCGACCTCGCCCTGGCGCGGGACTTCGACCCCGCCGTCGCGGACCTGCCCGAGGTGGAACTGATCACCCTGGAGTCCGTGCGCGTGGCCGCACCCGAGGAGACCCTCGAGTCCGTGAGTGCCGCGCGGGAGATCGTGGATCACGCGGCCCAGCGCTTCGAGGCGGCCCGCAGCGCACGGGGCATGGACGAGGCGATCGTGGCACTGCGCAAGCACACCATGTCCGTGCTGGACGCGGAGCTCAAGAAGGTCCGCACCCACCACGGCTGCACGGGTGCGGAAGAGCAGATCGAGCTGGCCATGCGCCGCATGGTGCGCTCGCTGCTGCACACGCCCACCGTGCGGGCCCGCCAGCTCGCCGCCGAGGGCCGCGCGGACGAGTACATCACCGGATTGGAAGCGCTGTACGGCCTGGAGGTCGGTTCACGCAGCACCGCAGGGGAAGCACAGGAACCCCCCGCTGAACGATCCTCCTCAGACACCCCCCGACCGCGTGCCGCGGGATGACGACACCACGGGCGTGCCGCCCGGACCGGAGGACGACCCCATGAACGCGACCGATCTCGGCGAGGCGCGCAGCCGTTCCGAGCACCCCCGAGCACGCCGGATGAGCCGGGACCAGCGTCGGGAGCAGCTACTCAGCACCGCCCTGCGGGTCTTCTCCGAAGGCGGCTACCACGCCACGTCCATGGACGAGATCGCCACGGCGGCGGGTGTGTCCAAGCCCGTGCTGTACCAGCACTTCCCCGGCAAGCGTGAGCTGTTCCTCGGCCTCGTGGAGTTCACGCTCCGGGAGCTCTCCGAGCGCTTGGAGGCCTCCCTGTCCGCTGCGGACACGGACAAGGAGCGGGTGCGCAACGTGATCGACACGCACTTCGGCTTCGTGTGCACCAGCCCCGTGGCCCACAAGCTCGTGTTCTCCGCGGACCTGATGTCCTTCCCGGAGGTTGCCGCCCAGCTGGACGAGTTCTACGAGCGGGTCGCGGAGGCCGTGGCAGCCCTGTTGGGACCCAACGCGGGCATCCCCGCGCTGCAGGCCACCCTGCTCTCCCGCGGTCTCGTGCACATGGTGCAGTCCTCCGCGGTGTTCTGGGTCAACCACCCGGACTCCGGCCCCCGGGAGGAGGTGCAGGAGCAGGTTTTCCGTTTAGCCTGGGGCGGAATCAGGATGCTCGACGAGGACCGGGCCGAGGCGGCTCCTAGACTGAGCGGCGACGATCACGCCTGACACGGCACGCCGCCCCGGAGGTGGCACCGAGTCCGGCACACAGGACACCCACCGGCGCGCGGTGAGCGCGCGCCGTCGCAGGAGGCAAGCCATGGAAATCAAGATCGGCATCCAGAACGTGGCCCGCGAGCTCGTCGTGAACTCGGAGCTCGGCGCGGAGGAGGTCCAGGCCAAGGTCAGCGAGGCCCTGCAGTCCGGCACGCCGCTCGTGCTCCAGGACACCAAGGGCAGCACCACCGTGGTCCCCGCCGCGAGCATCGGCTACGTGGAGACCGGCCAGGAGACCAAGCGCAAGGTGGGCTTCACGCCGCTGCCCCTCGGCTGATCCGCTCAAACGCCCCGGGACGCCCGACGCCGCCCGGCGCCACCACCAGGACCCGCCGTGCGTGCCCCCGGACCTCCCGTCCGGGGGCACCGTGCGTGCAGCAGGTACACTGGGACTGTTTGCCAGGATGACCGGTCGTCCCACGAGACCGTCACGTTCACTTGTCACCCGTTTTCGAGGATCCCGCCCGGAGAGCCCCAGCGCCCCCCGCAGAGCGCTCGGACGGGGTGCGTTTCACGATCGGCTTCCTCTCACCGCGCGGCGGCCCCCGGCCCGCGCCGCCCGTCCACCAGGACGGACTCGGCAGCGGACACCGCGGTTCGTGCCCCGCGCCAACCCGTGAAGGACTTTCGTGACCGACATCACCGCAACACCGCAGGACAAAGCCCCCGAGCTCGACGAGGCCGGGGCCCAGGCCGTCGAGACCGCCGAGCCCGTGGCCGAGACCACGTTCGCGGACTTCGGCGTCCGCCAGGACATCGTGGACGCCCTCGCCGCCCACGGCATCACCTCCCCGTTCCCCATCCAGGCCATGACGCTGCCCATCGCGCTGTCCGGGCAGGACATCATCGGCCAGGCCAAGACCGGCACGGGCAAGACCCTCGGCTTCGGCATCCCCGCGCTGCAGCGCGCCGTGGGGCGGGACGACGCCGGGTGGGAGCAGCTCAAGAAGCCTGGCGCCCCCCAGGCCCTGATCGTGGTCCCCACGCGTGAGCTCGCCGTGCAGGTGGGCAGCGACCTCGCGATCGCCGCGAAGACCCGCAACGCCCGCGTGGCCACGATCTACGGCGGGCGGCCCTACGAGTCGCAGATCGCCGAGCTGGAGAAGGGCGTGGAGGTCGTGGTGGGCACCCCCGGGCGCCTGATCGACCTCAGCCGGCAGCGCTACCTGGACCTGAGCCACGTGCGCATGGTCGTACTGGACGAGGCGGACGAGATGCTGGACCTCGGCTTCCTCCCGGACGTCGAGAAGCTGCTCGCGAGCGTTCCCGAGGTGCGACAGACCATGCTGTTCTCGGCCACCATGCCGGGCCCCGTGGTCGCCATGGCGCGCCGCTACATGACCCACCCGATGCACATCCGCGCGGCCGCCCCGGACGAGGGCACCACCAAGAAGGACATCCGCCAGGTCATCTACCGCGCACACCACCTGGACAAGGATGAGGTGGTGGCGCGCATCCTGCAGGCCGAGGGCCGCGGACGCAGCATCATCTTCACGCGCACCAAGCGCGCAGCCGCGAAGCTCGCGGACGAGCTGATCCACCGTGGCTTCGCCGCCGCTCCCCTGCACGGGGACCTCGGCCAGGGTGCCCGTGAGCAGGCGCTGCGCGCCTTCCGCCACGGCAAGGTTGACGTGCTGGTCGCCACGGACGTGGCCGCCCGCGGCATCGACGTGGAGGACGTCACCCATGTCATCAACTTCCAGTGCCCCGAGGACGAGAAGACCTACCTGCACCGCACGGGCCGCACCGGGCGCGCAGGCAACAAGGGCACGGCCATCACGTTCGTGGACTGGGACGACGTCCCCCGCTGGCGGCTGATCGACAAGGCCCTGGATCTCGGCATCCCCGAGCCCGTGGAGACCTACTCATCCTCCGAGCACCTCTACACGGACCTCGACATCCCGCGCACGGCCAAGGGCAAGCTGCCCCGCTCCCAGCGCACGCTCGAGGGCCTCGCCGGCGAGGAGCTCGAGGACCTGGGCGACGCCCGCCCGGCGCGCGGCGACAAGCGCTCCCCGGGCGGCTCGCGCGACGGCTCGGGGTCACGACGTCGCTCGGGCACTTCCGGCGGCGGCTCCGGCCGTAGCCGCTCCGGGGGCTCGGGCCGCAGTCGCTCGGATGGCCCCGGCCGTTCGGGCGAGCGCTCGCGGGACGGCTCCGCTGGCGAGAAGGCCGGCGGTGAGGGCTCCCGCGAGGACTCCACCCGGGCTCCACGCGAGAAGTCCACGGAGAACTCGGGAACCGGGGCGAAGCGGCGTCGTCGGCGACGCCGTCCCTCGGGTCAGAACCGGCCCGCCCAGGGCGAGCAGAACTCCCCCGCCGCCCAGGACTGAGACGGATGACGGCGCGGGCGCCCTTCGCGTTCGACCCGCAGGGCGTCAGTGCCGTGGTGGCCGGTGAGAACCTCACGGTCCTGGAGTCGCTGCCGGACGAGAGCTTCTCCCTGATCTACCTGGATCCCCCGTTCAACACGGGCCGGGACCAGGTGCGGCGCACCACCCGTTCCATCCACCGTGCGGCGGGCGAGGGCGACCGCGTGGGCTTCGCGGGCCGCTCCTACGAGACGGTGCTCGGCAGCCTGCGCCGCTACGAGGACTCCTTCGCGGACTACCTGGGCTTCCTGGAGCCCCGGCTGCTGCACGCCCGGCGCGTGCTCGCCAGCCACGGGACCCTGTACGTGCACCTGGACTACCGCGAGGTGCACTACGTGAAGATCCTGCTGGACGCCCTGTTCGGGCGGGAGTGCTTCCTCAACGAGATCGTCTGGGCCTACGACTTCGGGGCGCGCACGCTCAAGCGCTGGCCCGCGAAGCACGACACCATCCTGGTCTATGTGAAGGACCCGGACGCCTACCACTTCAACTCCGAGGACGTGGACCGCGAGCCGTACATGGCCCCCGGTCTCGTGGGCCCGGCCAAGGCCGCCCGCGGCAAGCTGCCCACGGACGTGTGGTGGCACACGATCGTCTCCCCCACGGGCCGGGAGAAGACCGGCTACCCCACCCAGAAGCCGGAGGGGGTGCTGCGGCGCATCGTCACGGCGTCATCGCGCCCCGGTGACTGGGTGCTCGACTTCTTCGCCGGCTCCGGGACCACCGGCGCGGTCTGCGCCGCCCTGGACCGCCGGTTCGTGCTGGTGGACAGCAACCCGGAGTCCGTGGCGGTCATGCACCGCCGCCTCCCGGGCGTCCCGGTGCTGCGCGCCCCCTGAGCGGGCCGTTCGCCGAGCAGGCCGAGGACGACGCGCCGCCCACCGACTGTCCCGACCACCGGTCCCGAACCGACGGCAGCACCTGCTTTCCATCCGGTGGGGAGACGGCTTGACCAGAGGTCGCGGCCGCCCCTCGCCGACGACGCCGCGCTCCGGTCACCGCTGCCGACCTCAGGGCCAGCGCACCTCCACGCCAGAGGTGGCCTGTTCGCAGATCCTCGTGAGCGAACGCACAGAGGTGGAGTTCTCCCCCAGCCGGTTGGGCTTGCCCGCGCCGTGGTAGTCGCTGGAGCCTGTGACGATCAGGTCGTGCTCCGCGGCGAGCTTCATGAGGATCGCGCGGGACTCGTCCGGGTTGTCCCGGTGGGCCACCTCCAGACCGGCGAGCCCGACGTCGATCATGGCGTCGAAGTCCGCGGCACTCGCCACGCGTCCCCGCAGCGGCGCCATGGGGTGCGCGCACACCGGGACCCCGCCCGCCGCACGCACGAGCTTGATGGCCTCCACCGGGTCCAGGGCCCGGTGGCGCACGTAGTACTTGGATCGGCCCGAGAGCAGGCCGGAGAACGCCGCGGAGCGGGTGGGCACCACTCCGAGCTCCACGAGGGCGTCCGCGATGTGCGGGCGCCCGACCGTGGCGCCCGGACCCACTTGGTGCTGCACGTCCTGCCACGAGATCGGGTAGTCCTCCGCGAGCAGTTCCACCATGCTGCGCGCCCGCGTCAGGCGGTTGCTGCGGCACTCCTCGATCCGCTCCACGAGCGGCTGGTATCCGGGGTCGTGGAGGTAGCTGAGCATGTGCACCGAGATCCCGTCCTGCGTGGTGCATGTGACTTCCATCCCCGGGACGAATGCCACCCCGAGGCGCACGGCGGCGTCGCCAGCCTCCTGCCAGCCCGCCGTCGTGTCGTGGTCCGTGAGCGCGAAGACGTTGAGTCCGGCCTCGCGGGCTGAGCGGGCCACGTCCGCGGGAGTCTGGGTGCCGTCCGAGGCGATGGAGTGGGTGTGCAGGTCGATCTTCACCCGTGCCACGATACCCGCGGGCTCCCACGCGCCGCCCGGTTGACCGTCGTGACACTATGGATCGGACACCACCAGACCCCACGGGCGCGAGGATCCGCGCCGCGAAGGAGATGAGCGCCCCATGACGCAGGGCTCAGAGCACGCCACAGCATCCGGGCACGCGAGCGAGGACACCGCGCAGCCCATGGAGCAGCGCGTGGACAACCGGTCCCAGCGCCCCGACAACGAGCAGTTCCGCGAGTTCATGGCCTCCGGCTGGGCCGCGCCGGAGCACACGACGACGCCGCGCTCCGAGGTCGCTGAGTTCGCCGCCGCCCGCCGCGCCCGGCTCTCGCGACTGTTCCCGGGTGAGCGCCTCGTGGTCCCGGCCGGCGCGCCGAAGGTGCGCTCCAACGACACCGACTACCGCTTCCGTCCCCACTCGGCCTTCGCCCACCTGACCGGCATGGGCGTGGACCACGAACCCGAGGCCGTGCTCGTCATGGAGCCCACCGACGAGGGAGCCGGGGACGACGGCTCGGGACACGTGGCCACCCTCTACTTCCACCCGATGGCCGGGCGGGACTCCGCCGAGTTCTACGCGGACGCCAAGAACGGCGAGTTCTGGGTGGGTCCGCGCCCCACGCTCGAGCAGCTTCAGGACGAGTTCGCGCTGCCCACGCAGGACCTCTCCGCACTGGAGACCGCGGTCACGAAGGATGCCGGCAACTCGGCCCTGGGCGGTCTGAGCATCCGGCTCGTGCGGGACGTGGACCTGAACATGGACGCGCTCGTGGACACCTCCCGGATCAACACTGGCGTGGACCTCGAGCAGTCGGACGCGAAGGACGCCACCCTGTCCGAGGCGCTGAGCGAGCTGCGCCTGGTCAAGGACCGGTACGAGGTCGCCCAGCTGCGCGAGGCCGTGGCCGCGACGATCCGCGGCTTCGAGGACATCGTCTCCGTGCTGCCGCGCGCGATCGGCGGCGAGCGCGGTGAGCGTGTGGTCGAGGGGGCGTTCTTCTCGCGTGCCCGCCTGGAGGGCAACGACCTCGGCTACGACACGATTGCCGCCGCCGGCAACAACGCCACCGTGCTGCACTGGATCCGCAACAACGGCTCCGTGAAGCCCGGTGAGTTGATCCTCGTGGACGCCGGTGTGGAGGCCGAGTCCCTCTACACCGCGGACCTCACCCGCACCCTGCCGGTGGACGGCAGCTACACGGACGTGCAGCGCCGGATCTACCAGGCGGTGCTCGACGCCGCGGACGCCGCATTCGAGGTCGCTGTGCCCGGCAACCGCTTCCGCGACGTGCACGCGGCCGCCATGACGGTGCTCGCCCAGCGGCTCGAGGAGTGGGGGCTGCTTCCCGTCTCCGCGGAGGTCTCCCTGTCCGAGGCCGGGCAGCACCACCGCCGCTGGATGCCCCACGGCACGAGCCACCACCTGGGCCTGGACGTCCACGACTGCGCGCAGGCCAAGCGCGAGTTGTACCTGGACGCCGTGATCGAACCGGGCATGGTCTTCACCATCGAGCCCGGGCTGTACTTCAAGAGCGAGGACCTCGCGATCCCGGAGGAGTACCGCGGGATCGGCGTGCGCATCGAGGACGACGTCCTGATCACCGAGCAGGGCAACGAGAACCTCTCCGAGGCGCTGCCCCGCCGCCCGGAGGACGTCGAGTCCTGGATCCAAGGCATCTGGAACCGGGACGAGAACGTGGGCCCCGCCGCGGGACCCGCCGCCTGACCTCCCGCTCGGGATACGCCGAACGGCAGAGACCGCGCCCCGCACCGAGATGGTGCGGGGCGCGGTCTCTTTCGTAGGGGGGGGTGGGGGTGACGAGCGCCCAGTCCCGGCTCAGGAGTCGCGGCGGTCCTGCGGCAGGCGCTCCGTCTCGTCCGTACGCTGGGCGGCGTCGTCGCCGGACGGGCGGTTCCACGGCGCCGTCTGCTCCGGCTGGGCCTGGGCAGGCTGACTCTGGTCGGACTCGGGGCGGGCCGCGGGGGCCGTGGGCGTGCCGTTGGCCTCGGGGTCGATGCGGATGCCGTACTGGGGGCGGCCGTCCGGCAGGTCGGGGAACTTCGCCGAGCGGTTGGCGCTCTCCTGTGCGGACTGGCCCGCGGCGGTGGAGCCGTCGGGGCGCGCCGCGTCCCCGGCGTAGCCGGTGCCGCCCGCGGACGACGACTGGGTCCGCGGATCCTGGGACTGCGGGTTGTAGGGCTCGGGACTGTAGGGCTGCGACGGGGCGCCCTGGCCGTTGTTGCCGTACTGGCCGTTCTGCGCGGGGCCGCCGTACGGGGGCCGCTGCTGCGGTGCACCCTGGCCCGGTCCGCCCTGGAAGCCGCCGTTGCGGGGGCCGCCCTGCTGCGGGCCGCCCCACTCGCCGCCCTGCGGCGCCCGCCCGCCGAACCCGGCGGGGGGCTGGCCCTGGCCGTTCTGTCCCGCGGCCTGGCCGCGCTCCATGGCGCTGAGCACCTGCCGCGCCTGGCCCGCGACCTCCGGCGCCGCCAGCACCTCGTAGCTGCCCGCAACGATCCGGCTCGTGGACGTGAAGTCCCGCTTGCCGCGTGACATCGCGTACGTGATGGTGGCCATCAGCATCCAGAACGCGCCACCCAGCACCATGGTCAGCCCCAGGGAGGCCGCCATGTTCGCGCCGCCCAGCAGGGACATGAGCAGGCCGAAGAACGCACCGAAGACCACGCCGTTGAGCGCACCCTGCAGGGCTACGCGCGGGTAGGACAGGCGCCCGGTGACCTGCTCCACGGACTTCAGGTCGCTTCCGATGATCGAGACCATGGCCACGGGGAAGTTCTCGTCCGCCATGTGGTCCACAGCCTTCTGTGCCTGCGCGTAGGTGCGGTAGCGACCGACCACCTCGCCGCGCGGCATCTCCGGGGCGATGGACAGCTGTGCGGGACCTCGACTCGAGTTGCTCATGTCCACCATTGTCCCGTATCCGCCCCGGAGCCCGCCGGGAGAACGCCGGGGCATCGCGACCGGTGAACACGACGACGCCCCCCCTCCCCTCTCCGCGGGGCCCGTGAACCGGATCTCCGCGCCCGGAATGCGTGCGTGTCGCCGTGTTCACTAGGCTGGACAGGTGAGCACAAACCTTTCCAAGATCTTCGTCGCCAGGCTCATCGGCCTGGACGTCTTCGACCCCCTGGGCGACCGCCTGGGGCGGTTGCGCGACGTCGTGGTCCTGCTGCGCCCCGGCTCCCGCCCGTCGGTGATGAACCGTCCCCTCGTGGTGGGTCTCGTGGTGGAGGTGCTGGGAAAGAAACGCGTGTTCGTGCCCATGACCCGGGTGACGAGCATCGACGCGGACCAGATCATCTCCACGGGCCTGGTGAACCTGCGCCGCTTCGAGCAGCGAGGTGCCGAGACGCTGGCGGTGGGAGAGCTCTTCGACCGCACGGTGGTGCTCCTGGACGGCTCCGGCACGGCGACCATCGAGGACGTCGCCATGGAGAAGTCCGGCAACCGGGGGGACTGGGTCATCTCGCAGCTCTTCGTGCGCCGCTCTCAGACGACCGGTGGTCTGATCCGGCGTCGCAACCAGACGCTGATCGTGGACTGGGAGGACACGGACGACCCCTCCAACGCGGGCCACCAGCCGGCCACCCAGTGGGTCGCGCAGCACGAGGAGGACCAGGCGGCGGACCTCGCGGACGAGCTGCGGGACATGCCGGACAAGCGCAAGCTCGAGATCGCCGCAGAGCTGCAAGACGAACGCCTCGCGGACGTCTTGGAGGAGTTGCCCGAGGAGGACCAGGTGTTCATCCTCACGCACCTGGACAACGAGCGCGCCGTCGCCCTGCTCGAGGAGATGGACCCGGACGACGCCACGGACCTGCTCAACGAGCTGCCGGAGGCAGAGGCCGAGCGACTGATCACCATGATGGAGCCCGAGGACGCCGAGGACGTCCGACGACTGCGCGAGTACGAGGAGGGCACCGCCGGTTCGCTGATGACCCCCGTGCCCATCGTGCTCTCCCCGGAGGCCACGGTCGCGGAGGCCCTGGCGCACATCCGCCAGGAGGAGATCATCCCCGCAGCGGCGTCCGCGGTGCTGGTGTGCCGCCCGCCCCTGGAGACTCCCACGGGCAAGTACCTGGGTTTCGTGCACACCCAGCGGCTGCTGCGCTATCCCCCGCCCGAGGCCATCGGCAACCTGATCGACCGCTCCATCGAGCCCGTCTCGGACCAGGCATCCCTGGCAGACGTGGCGCGCGAGCTGGCCTCGTACGACCTCACGATCCTGCCCGTCGTCAACGACCAGGACCGGCTCGTGGGCGCGGTCACGATCGACGACGTCCTGGACGCCCTGCTGCCCGAGGACTGGCGCACGTACGACGACGGAACCCCTGTTCGAAAGGTGGGCAAGCGGTATGAGTAGCTCAAGACAGAACCCGTCCTCGCAGTACTCCCCCGGTCCCCTGGACCAGCCGCGGGAGAAGCGCCAGGAGTTCCTCACCCGGTTCCGGCCCAACCCGGACGCCTTCGGCCAGTCCACCGAGTCGATCGCTCGGTGGATGGGCACCCCCCAGTTCCTGCTGTGGATGACGGTCTTCGTGGCCATCTGGCTCGGGTGGAACACCATGGCCCCCGAGGAGATCCAGTTCGACCCCCGGTCGCTGAACTTCACGTTGCTCACTCTGATGCTCTCGCTGCAGGCCTCCTACGCGGCTCCCCTGCTGCTGCTCGCGCAGAACCGGCAGGACGACCGTGACCGCGTGGTCGCGGAGGAGGACCGCAAGCGTGGTCAGCAGAACCTCGCGGACACCGAGTACCTCACCCGGGAGATCGCGTCCCTGCGGATCGCGCTGCGCGAGGTCGCCACCCGCGACTACGTGCGCTCCGAGCTGCGCGGGCTGCTCGAGGAGATCATCCAGGACCAGGACGAGCGCGCGGCGCAGCGCGGTGCGCAGGACGCGCAGCCCAAGAACACGGACGGAGCACGGCGATGACCACGGATGACGTCGACCCACGGCTGCGAGCCGCCCTGGACGGGGTGCTCGACCCCGAGCTGCGCCGCCCCGTCACGGAGCTCGGGATGATCCCCTCGGCAACCCTGGAGGACGGGGCGGCGCGGGTCAGCGTGCTGCTGACCGTCTCCGGGTGCCCGCTGCGCTCGACCATCGAGGCGGACCTCACCGCCGCCCTGCGGGAGGTCCCCGAGGTCACGGACGTCACCATTGACGTGGGGGTGATGACCCCGGCCCAGCGCCAGGAGCTGCAGGAACGTCTCGGCCACCACCGCAGCAACCCCTTCGCCGACCCGCACACCCTCACGCGTGTGCACGCTGTCACGAGTGGCAAGGGCGGCGTGGGAAAGTCGAGCGTCACGGTGAACCTCGCGGCGGCGCTCGCAGCGATGGGACGCACCGTGGGCATCGTGGACGCGGACATCCACGGCTTCTCCGTGCCCGGTCTGCTGGGCATCACGCAGGCGCCCACGCGCGTGGGAGACATGATCCTGCCGCCCGTCGTCGAGGTCCCGGAGGGCGTGGACCGGCGGCCCGAGGACAGCGCTGCGGGAGCCGGGCACCGGTCCCGCGGTGTCATTAAGGTCATCTCGATCGGGATGTTCGTGGACCCGTCCCAACCGGTCGCGTGGCGCGGCCCCATGCTGCACCGGGCCGTGGAGCAGTTCCTCACGGACGTGCACTTCGGGGACCTGGACCACCTGCTGCTGGACCTGCCCCCGGGCACCGGGGACATCGCGATCTCGGTGGGCCAGCTGCTGCCGCGCTCCGGCGTGGTGGTGGTCTCCACCCCGCAGCACGCTGCCGTGAGCGTGGCGCAGCGCTCGGGGACGCTCGCCGAGCAGACGGAGCAGCGGGTCACGGGGGTCGTGGAGAACATGTCCGCCATGGTGATGCCAGACGGCACCCGGATGGAGGTCTTCGGGTCCGGCGGGGGCGAGACGATCGCCAGGTCCCTCACCGAGCGGCTGGGCTACGACGTCCCCCTGCTGGGCAGCGTGCCCCTGGACGTCACCGTGCGGGAGGCCTCTGACCGGGGGGTTCCCGCTGTGTGGGCGAACCCCGACTCCCCCGCGGCCACCGCGATGTGGGACGTGGCCCGGGCTCTGGACGAGCAGGGCCGGGGACTCGCCGGGAAGAGCCTCGGAATCACGCCGAGGGGCTGATCAGGTGGCCTCGGTGTCGAACGGCGCCCGTTCGCCGCGGGCCAGCCGTCGCACCGTGGGAGTGCCCGGCGCAGGTTCGCGGGGGGACTGCGCCGCGCGGTCCTGGTCCTCCTCCAGCAGGGCCTCCCGCACGATCACACGGGGGTCGTACTGCCGGGGATCTAGCTTGCGCCAGTCGAGGTCCGAGAACTCCGGGCCCAGGGTCTCCTTGAGGTCGTCCGTGGCACCCGTGGCGTAGCGGCGGACGGCCTTGACCATCTCCTTGAACTTCTGCGTGTACTCGGGAAGCCGTTCGGGCCCAATGATCACCAGGGCCACGATGAGAATGATGATGGCTTCTCCGCCAGAAATCCCGAACACTCGCCGAGCCTATCAACGTCAGGGAGCTCCCCCGCGGGGGCGCTCCTACCCGAACATCTTCCGGAGCCCGTCCGCCACGGTGGCGGCGAACCCCTCGTCCTGCGCGGAGGGCAGACTCACCCGACCCCGGTCCTCCGCCACGATTCCGCTGACCGTCTGCGCCATGGTCGCCGGAGGGGTCTGGGACGTCACGGTGTAGACCGCGTCCGTGCGTGCCACGACGGCGCGCCACTCGCGGCGCTCCAGCCACATCCTGGACCCGGAGATCGAGGAGGCCGCCATGCCCTCCGCGCTCACCGGCAACCCGGTGACGCCGTCCAGGGGGTTTTCCGCGTTCACCCGTCCGCGCTGCTCCACAATGGTCACGGTGCCGTGGTCGTTGTGCAGGGAGAGCACGACGGCGGGCTGTCCGCCCACCCGGGTCTGGCGGATGTCCGCGATGGAGTAGCCCTGCGAGGAGAGGCTAGGCAGCGCCCAGCCCTGGGAGCGGAGGGTGCCGATGTCCGACTCGGAGGTCGTGTCCACCATCCCCTGGGCCCCGGGCGCCCACGTGGCGGTGGCCCGGGCGCTGAGCTGCTCCTCCGGCTGCGAGCGCTTGCCCACGGTGAACGCCACCGCGGTCAGCAGCGCCACGCACACGCACGCCGCAACGGCGGCCACGAGCCCCGCGGTGCGCCTGCCCGGCAGACGAGTGCGCGGGGTGCTAGGGCCCTCGAGACGTGTGGCCATGTGCTCCCCTTCCCGCTCAGCTCGTCCCCGGTGGTGGCTCCGTTCCGGGCCGTTCCGGCGACCATTGTGGTGCAGGAGCCTGACAGAGCTCTGGGCGTCCTCCGGGTGTTCCCGACGCCGCGCACGGTCCGCGATAAGCTGAGCGTAGCGAAGAGACCCGGCCGCGAGGCCGTGTCCACCAACCGCGGAGCGCGGGGTCCACTGGACCCGGGAGCGCACCGTCGAGACACAGCAGCGAAGGGCACCCCGCGTCCATGACCACGGATAAAACCACGAGCTGGGCCTACTGCGAGGCCTACGCCACGGAGGACGAGACCGCCTTCCGTGCCCGCGAGCGCTCCCTGGCCCTGCGGCTGGACCCCGTGACCCCGGCGACCGCCGCGCTGCTGACCGTCCTCGCCTCGTCGGCCCGCCCCGCCACCGCGGTGGAGGTGGGCACCGGTGCGGGTGTCTCGGGCCTCGCGCTGCTGCGCGGGATGCCCGCCGAGTCCGTCCTCACCACGATCGACACGGACATCCGTGCCCTGCGCGCCGCGCGAGACACGTTCCGGGAGGCCGGGTTCGAGACCAAGCGCACTCGCACCATCTCCGGGGCGGCTGGGCTCGTGCTGCCGCGACTCACCGAGAACGCCTACGACATGGTGTTCATCGACGCGGATGTGGCGAGCACGGCCGACTACGTGATCGAGGGTGCCCGGCTGCTGCGCCGCGGCGGGATGCTCGTGGTCAACGACGCCCTGCACCAGGACCTCGTGCCCCAGCCCGCGCAGCGCCAGGAGGAGACCGTGGCCATGCGGGAGGTCGTGCGCACGCTGCGCGACGAGCCGAGGCTGTCCACCGCGGTGCTGTCCACCGGCACCGGCGTGCTGCTGGCCGTCCGCCGGTGAGCCGGGCACCCGTGCGGGACGCCGCGCTCGTGGCCGTCGGCGGGGCGCTCGGCAGCCTGGGCCGCTGGGGGGTCGCCCACGTGCTGCCCGCAGGGTCCCTGTGGCACTGGCCCACGTTCGCCGTCAACGCCCTGGGTGCGTTCCTGCTGGGCCTGTTGCTGGAGTTCCTGACCCGCCCCGGTGTTGAGAGCACGCGCGCCCACACCGTGCGGCTGCTGGTGGGCACCGGTCTGCTGGGCGGTTTCACCACGTACTCCGCGTTCGCCGAGGAGATGTGGCAGCTGGTCGACGGCGGTGACTCCGCCGGGGCGTTCGGCTACGCCGTGGTCACGCTCGGGGCCGGTCTGCTCGCTGCAGCGTTCGGGGTTCTCGCCGGCAGCGCCCTGCGGGACCGTCCTGCGGCCGGGCGAGGGGATCCGGCACCTGCACTGCAGCGCTCGTCCGACGCCGCCGGGCGCGCCACCCAGGATGGAGGGGCCCCGTGATCGCCGTGCTCGCCGTCGCCCTGGGCGGTGCCGCCGGCGCGGTGCTGCGCTTCCTCGTGGACCGGCTGATCGCCTCGCGTCAGAAGCGTCCGTTCCCGTGGGCCATGATCGTCGTCAACGTCACGGGTTCGTTCGTGCTGGGGCTCGTGAGCGGGCTGGGCATGGTGCTCGGTCCCGTGTGGACCATGGCCCTGGGAACGGGGCTGTGCGGGGGCTACACCACGTTCTCCACCGCGATGGTGGACGCCGTTCGACTGGCCCGCGGCCACCGCGGCGGCGCCATGCTGGCCGTGGTGCTCGGCACGGCGTTCTGGAGCCTGCTCGCCGCCGCCGCCGGCATGAGACTCGGCGCGCACTGGGCCGGCTGAATCCCCCCTCGGAAGACCCCAAACACACAGCACCCCAAACACACAGCGAGGGCCCCCGGTTTCGGGGGCCCTCGCTGCATGAGGTGGGGTGGACGCCGGTGCTACTGGGTCACCGACGCCAGGCACTCGCGCAGCTCCGCCGCTTCGTCCGCCTTGAGCTCGACCACCAGACGCCCGCCGCCTTCCAGGGGGACCCGCATGATCAGGCTGCGTCCTTCTTTGGTGACCTCCATGGGTCCGTCACCAGTTCTCGGCTTCATGGCCGCCATCTGAGAGCTCCTCTTCGTGTGTACTGACGCCCTCCATGGTATCGAACACACACACTGGTCCGGGAACGGCCATCACGGCGGGTAGTCGCCTCCGCCGGGCAGCTGCTTCCAGTGCCACAGCCACCCGACCCACACGAACTGCAGCACAGCGCCCGTGATCACCAGCAGCACGCGGTAGGCCCGCGAGTCGCTCACGTGCACCAGGGCGGCCGCGGCGGGGGCCCATGGCAGCAGCAGCCGGAACGTGGAGGTCTGTGGGTTGAGCACGAGCAGCAGATAGATCCCGTACGCGGCGAGCCACACGCGCACGAAGAACGGCAGTGAGCGCTTGACCGGTGCGGACCGCAGCAGCAGCACCGCAACCACCATGAGGACCACCGGGGCCACCAGGCCCCCGACCGGGCCGAACAAGGTCGCCGCCTCGTGGAACCAGGGCACGACCGGAACCACCACTCCGCTGCCCCGCCACGCGGCCTCCGTCGCGGTGTACGCGTCCGGTTCCCCGGTCACCGCCCACGCGACGGCCGGCCACGCGAGCGCGGCAACGCACGCACACAGGGCCACGGCCAGCCAGCGATCCGCGCAACGGTACCAGGGCCGACGCCGCTCGCGGACGTCCCGCACGCTGCGCCACAGCCACCAGACGCCCAGGGCTGCAGCGAGCGCCACCCCAGTTGGCCGTGTCAGAGCCTGCGCCGCAATGAGCACCACCGCCCACACGGGCCGCTCGCGGACCACGCACAGGATCGCGCCGCACAGGAAGAGCATGCTCAGGGACTCTGCATAGGGGGTCTGCAGCACGGGCGCCACAGGGTTGAAGGCAAAGACAGCCACAGCCCACAGCGCGGGCCGGGAGACCCCGCCCGCCGTGCGCGGCTGCGTCATCACGGGTGCGCTGCAGAACAGCCGGTACAGCACCAGGGCCGCCCCGAATCCGGCCACCAGGGACACGGTGGCCGCGGTGCCTGCCCACCCGGTGCCCGTGAGTCCGGTGATGCCCCGCACGAGCAGCGGATACACCGGGTAGAAGGCCCACTGGTTCTCCACCACCGTGCCGAGGGTGTCCACCGGAAGCGTGGAGGGGTACCCCTCGTTGAAGATCCGGTGGTACCAGTCCGCGTCCCAGGTGTTCACGAAGTCCAGGTAGCCCAGGGCGCCGTCGCCCCACGGCCCCGGGCCCTGCTGCCCGCCGATCGTGGCGAACACCACCCAGCCCCACAACCGCGAGAGGCCGTAGACCAGCACCACCGCGAGCCACCACGGGCACCGCGCGAGGGCGTGCCGCACCCGTGCGGTGCAGTCGGACGGGGTAGCGCGGGCGGCCGGATCGAGTGCCGCCCGGCTCATGCCCCGAAACCGGGCGCGGCGTCGTCGGGCAGGGACTCGGAGCCCGCGTGGACCTCGGTCAGCACGGCCACGGCCTCGCTCACGCTGTCGGTCACGCGCAGCAGGTCCAGGTCCCCCTCGGCGACCTTGCCGCTGGCCACGAGCGTGCTGGTGATCCAGTCCACGAGCGGACCCCAGTACTCGGTGCCGAGCAGGATCACGGGGAAGCGCGTGATCTTGCCCGTCTGCACCAGCGTCAGCGCCTCGAAGAGCTCGTCCAGGGTGCCGAAGCCCCCGGGCAGCACCACGAAGCCCTGGCTGTACTTCACGAACATGGTCTTGCGGGCGAAGAAGTAGCGGAAGTTGATCCCCAGGTCCACCCATTCGTTCAGGTGCTGCTCGTGGGGCAGCTCGATGCCGATACCCACGGACTTCGCGCCGGCGTCCACGGCGCCGCGGTTGGCGGCCTCCATGACGCCGGGCCCGCCCCCGGTCACGACGGCGTACCCCGCCTCCCCGAGCGCGCGCCCGAGCTCTCGGGCCTGCTCGTACTCGGGGTGCTCGGGTGCGGTTCGCGCGGAACCGAACACGGCTACCGCCGGTCCCAGGTGGGCGAGGGCGTCGAAGCCCTCCACGAACTCCGCCTGGATGCGCAGCACGCGCCACGGATCCGTGCGGGTGAAGTCCTCCGGCGGGGCGGGGCGCTGGTCCAGCAGCCGTTCGTCGGAGGTGCTGCGGCGCAGCTGCTCGCGGCGCAGCACCACCGGGCCCTTGTGGCGCTCCGGGGGCATGGTGTGCTCGTTCAATGACTCGGCAGTGTGCATGCAGGACAGGCTACTGTCCCGCTCTGCACGCTCGCCGTGCGCCCCCGAGGCGGGGCGCGTCTGGTCTCAGGAGAGCCAGGAGAGGAGCGCGCGGTGGCACTCGCGGACGGCGTCGGCGTGCACGTGCTCGTGGTCCGTGTGGGCGAGCAGCGCGTCCCCGGGTCCGAAGTTCACGGCAGGGACCCCCTGCTCGGAGAAGCGGGCTACGTCCGTCCATCCGTACTTGGGCTGGGGCTCCTGGCCCACCGCCGCCACGAACTGGGCGGCGGCGGGGCGGTCCAGACCAGGGCGCGCCGCCGGGGAGAGGTCCTGCCACTCGATCTCGTAGCCCTCGAAGACCTCGCGCACATGCTGCTGCGCCTGCTCCAGGGTCTTGTCCGGGGCGAAGCGGTAGTTGATCTCCACCCACGCGGTGTCCGGGATGACATTGCCCGCCACTCCCCCACCGACGCGGATGGCGTTGAGGCCCTCGCGGTAGTCGAGTCCCTCCACGCCCACGGTCTTCGGCTCGTAGCCCGCCAGGGTGGCCAGCACCTCCGCCAGCTTGTGGATCGCGTTCTCCCCGATCCACGAGCGCCCCGAGTGGGACGCCTTTCCGTGGGTGGTGATGCGGAAGCGCATGGTTCCGTTGCAGCCGCCCTCCACGGTGCCGTTGGTGGGTTCGAGCAGCACCGCAAAGTCCGCCTCGAGCAGCTCCGGTGCGTTGCGCATCACGCGCCCCAGGCCGCTGGCGTCACTGGAAACCTCCTCGTGGTCGTAGAACACGTAGCTCACGTCCCGGTTCGGCTCCCGCAGCTGCTGCGCGAGCACGAGCTGCACGGCCACGCCGCCCTTCATGTCCGTGGTGCCGCGACCGTAGATCACGTCCCGCTCCCCCTCACGACGCCGCACGGACGGCACGGTGCCCAGCGCCCCCTCCACGGAGGGCAGGGGCACGGTGTCCAGGTGTCCGGCGAGGATTACGCGCTCGGCCCGTCCCAGGTTCGTGCGGGCCACCACGGTGTCACCGTCCCGGTGCACACTCAGGTGCGGCAGCGCCCGCAGCGCCGCCTCCACGGCGTCCGCGAGGGGCGTCTCGTGGTCCGAGACGGACTCCACGTCCACGAGCGCCGCCGTGAGGTCCGCGGGGTCCGTGGTGAGGTCGAGTACGGGGGTCTGCTGATCGGCTGCCATGGCTGCCAGCATAGTCACCGCAACGGCCTCCAGCGCCGGGCCACTCGGCTGAGCGTGGCCCTCGCATCAACGGGCCGGGCCCGTCCCACCAGCGGGGACGCCGCGTCGTCGTCGCCTGTGCGCGCCGGCGCTCCCCCTAGGATGGGACCATGACTTCAACGAGCGAGAGCACCGAGAATTCCCGCACGGCCTCCGCGGTGGGCCTGGCCACCGTGGTGGACTCCGGCGAGCGCGCGGGGACCGTCCTGGACGTCTTCTACCCCGCACCCGCCCTGCGCGCCAACCCCGACACGACCTACGAGGCAGACCTGCGTGTGGCCGCCACCACGGACCCGGACCGCAACGTGCGCTCCGAGATCGTGACCACTGTCATCAACCTGGACGACGCCCCGCAGGACACCGCCGACGCCTACCTGCGGCTGCACCTGCTCTCCCACCGCCTGGCGCGGCCGAACACCCTCAACCTGGACGGTCTCTTCGGTCTGCTGACCAACGTGGCCTGGACCAGCCGCGGGCCGGTGCTCGCGGAGGAGCTCACGCGCTCCCTGCTGGCCCTGCGCTCGGGAGGGCCCGTGACGGTCTTCTCCGTGGACAAGTTCCCCCGCATGGTGGACTATGTGGTCCCCTCCGGTGTGCGCATCGGGGACGCGGACCGCGTGCGCCTGGGCGCCCACCTGGGCGAGGGCACCACCGTGATGCACGAGGGCTTCGTGAACTTCAACGCGGGCACACTCGGCGCGGCCATGGTCGAGGGCAGGATCTCCGCCGGCGTGGTGGTCCACGACCACACGGACATCGGTGGCGGCGCGTCCATCATGGGCACGCTCTCCGGCGGCGGCAAGCAGCGCATCACCCTGGGCGAGCGGTGCCTGCTGGGCGCCAACGCCGGCGTGGGGATCTCCCTCGGCAACGACTGCGTGGTGGAGGCCGGGCTCTACGTCACCGCTGGCACGCGGGTCTCTCTGCTCGACGACGCCGCCGCGGAGCCCCGCGTGGTCAAGGCGTCCGAGCTCTCGGGCCTCGACAACCTGCTGTTCCGCCGCAACTCCACCACCGGCGCAGTGGAGGCCCTGCCCCGCAGCGGCGGCTCCGTGAAGCTGAACTCGGTGCTGCACGCCAACTGAGTCCCGTCGCCCGGTTCGTGGCCGGCGCCGCCCTCTGGCGACGCCGGCCACACCCGTTTCCCGGGGCCCACTGGATAGGGTGGAGTCCATGAAGATTCTTGTCACCGGGGGAACCGGATACATCGGCTCGCACACGGTCCTGGCGCTGCTCGAGGCGGGGCACGACGTCGTGGTGCTGGACAACCTCTCCAACTCCTCGCGGACCTCGCTGGAGCGCGTGGCGGAACTCGCCGGACGGGACGTCACCGCGTTCGAGCAGGTGGACCTGCTGGACCGCCCCGGCCTGGACCGCGTGTTCCGCGAGCACCGCCCGGACGCCGTGATCCACTTCGCGGGCTTGAAGGCCGTGGGGGAATCCGCGCAGAAGCCCCTGTGGTACTACACGAACAACGTCAGTGGCACCGTGAATTTGCTGTGGGCCATGGATGAAAACGAGTGCCGCTCCATCGTCTTCTCCTCCTCGGCCACGGTCTACGGCGCCCCCGAGACCATGCCGCTCACGGAGAAGCTCGAGATGGATGCCCAGAACCCCTACGGGCGCACCAAGGAGCACATCGAGGACATGCTCTCGGACCTCGCCGCGGCGGACGAGCGCTGGTCCGTGGCGCTGCTGCGCTACTTCAACCCCGTGGGCGCGCACGAGTCCGGGCGGATCGGCGAGGACCCCTCCGGCATCCCCAACAACCTCATGCCCTTCGTGGCCCAGGTGGCGGTGGGACGGCGCGAGAAGCTCATGGTCTTCGGAGGTGACTACCCCACCCCGGACGGCACGGGCGTGCGCGACTACATCCACGTGGTGGACCTCGCGGACGGCCACCTCAAGGCCCTGGACCGGATCAGCGAGGACCCCGGGGTGCACGTGTGGAACCTGGGCACCGGCCGCGGCTACTCCGTCCTGGAGGTGCGCGAGGCGTTCGAGAAGGCCTCCGGGCGCGAGATCCCCTACGAGATCGCCCCGCGCCGCCCCGGCGACGCCGCCGTGTCCTACGCCGATCCCGCCTCCGCCCTGGCGGAGCTGGGCTGGTCCGCGGACCGCGACATGGACACCATGTGCCGCGACCACTGGAACTGGCAGAAGAACAACCCCAACGGCTACGAGGGCTGAGCCCTCTCCCGGAGCTGGTCCCTCGGCTGGTGCCGCCGGGCCCGCTCAACCGGGCTGGTTCCGAAGCGCCAACGCCGTTGGGGCAGCCCCGGCCGCCCCAACCACGGTACTGCGGTGGGATGCCGCAGCAGAAGCCCCATGAGAACGCCGCCCCGGTCACCGAGAAGGTGACCGGGGCGGCGGCGTACGGGGAGCGGTCAGTCGGTCGTGGGGTAGTGGCGCTCACCCTCGCCCACGTAGAGCTGGCGGGGACGGCCGATCTTGGTCTCGGGGTCCTCGATCATCTCGCGCCACTGCGCGATCCAGCCGGGCAGGCGGCCGATCGCGAAGAGCACGGTGAACATCTTCTCCGGGAAGCCCATGGCCTTGTAGATCAAACCCGTGTAGAAGTCCACGTTCGGGTAGAGCTTGCGCTCCACGAAGTAGTCGTCCGCGAGGGCCTTCTCCTCCAGGCCGATGGCCAGGTCCAGCAGCTCGTTGTTGCCGCCCATCTTGGCCAGGACGTCGTGCGCGTAGCCCTTGATGATGCGGGCACGGGGATCGTAGTTCTTGTAGACACGGTGCCCGAACCCCATGAGGCGGACGCCGTCCTCCTTGTTCTTGACCTTCTCCATGAACTCGTCCGCGGAGAGCCCACGGTTCTGGATCTGGTCCAGCATGGCCAGCACGGCCTCATTGGCACCGCCGTGCAGCGGGCCGTAGAGGGCGTTGATGCCCGCGGAGACGGACGCGAACATGTTGGCGTGGGAGGAACCCACCAGGCGCACCGTGGAGGTGGAGCAGTTCTGCTCGTGGTCCGCGTGCAGCATGAACAGGATGTCCAGGGTCTTGGCGACCACCGGGTCCACCTCGTAGTCCTCGGCGGGCACACCGAAGCACATGCGCAGGAAGTTCTCCGCGTAGTTGAGGTTGTTGTGGGGGTACAGCTGCGGCTCGCCCACGGACTTCTTGTACGCGTACGCGGCCAGAGTGGGGACCTTGGCGAGCAGGCGGATGGTGGAGATCTCCACGTGCTCCTTGTTGAACGGGTCCAGGGAGTCCGAGTAGAAGGTGGACAGCGCGGACACGGCCGAGGACAGCACGGGCATGGGGTGCGCGGAGCGGGGGAAGCCGTTGAAGAACATCTTGATGTCCTCGTGCACCATGGTGTGCGTGGTGATGCGGTGCTGGAAGTCCTCGTACTGCTCACGCGTGGGAAGCTCGCCGTAGATCAGCAGGTAGGCGGTCTCCAGGAAGTTGGAGTGCTCCGCAAGCTCCTCGATGGGGTAGCCGCGGTAGCGCAGGATGCCCTGGGCACCGTCGATGTAGGTCACCGTGGAGCGCGTGTTCGCGGTGTTCACGAACCCGGGGTCGAAGCTGACGTTGCCGGTCTCCTTGAGCAGGGAGCCCACGCCGTAGCCCTTGTTGCCCTCGGTCACCTCCAGCACGGGGAGCTCGAGGGACTTGCCCTTCTCGTAGTTCAGCTCCACCTTGTCGGTGGACTTCTTGGCCTCTGTCATGGTGAGTCCTTCGCAATTCGACTGGGGTGTCCCGCGACCTGTTCGCGGCCCTGTCCGCCACACCGTCGTGGCGGGTGACATGCACGCGGGCCGGGTGGGAACACAGATTGATCCGGCACCAACTTACCCGTTGGTGTGATCCCGATTCCACTTTCCCGCCCCGCGGGAGGTGCATTCAGCGCCCGGTGCGGAGCCGTTCCACCGCGGCGGCCATGCGCTCGTCCGACGCCGTGAGGGACAGCCGGACGAAGCCGTCGCCGGCGTCCCCGTAGAAGGTTCCCGGCCCCACCACGATGCCCAGGCGGGCGAAGCGCTCCACGGTGGTCCATGTGTCCTCCCCCGCGGTGCTCCACAGGTAGAGACCGGCCTCCGAGTGCTCGACGCGCAGCCCGAAGGCCTCGACCGCGGGCCTCAGCGCCGCGCGGCGGGCCCGGTAGAGCGCCTTCTGCGCGGCCACGTGGACGGTGTCCCCCAGGGCCACGCGCATGGCCTCCTGCACGGGGTACGCCACGATCATCCCGGCGTGCTTGCGGGAGTTGATCAATGACGGCATCAGCGCCGGGTCACCGGCGAGGAACGCAGCGCGGTAGCCGGCGAGGTTCGACTGCTTGGACAGCGAGTACGCGCTGAACAGCAAGGACATGTCCCCGCCGCTCACGCGCGGGTCCAGTACGGACGGAACGGGTTCGCCGCCCTCCGACGGGTCCCACGCGCCCCAGCCGAGCTCCGCGTAGCACTCGTCCGAGACCACCACGGCACCCTGGGCGCGGGCCTGGTCCACCAGGGTGCGCAGGGACTCGACGTCCCGCACGATGCCGGTGGGATTGCCCGGGGAGTTGACCCACACCATGCGTACGCGCTCGCGCACGGCCGGGTCCAGCTCGTCCAGGGAGTCCGCGGCCACGGCCTCGGCGCCAGCGAGCCGGGCCCCGATGTCGTAGGTGGGGTAGGCCACCACGGGCCGCACGACGACGTCCCCGGGGCCCAGCCCCAGTAGCAGCGGCAACCACGCGACGAGCTCCTTGGAGCCCACGGTGGGCATCACGGCATCGGGATCCAGCCCGGGAACGTTGCGCCGCTCGGCATACCACGCGGCCACGGCCTCGCGCAACGCGGCGGTACCGTGCGTCGTCGGGTACCCGGGTGCGTCCGCGGCGGCGGCCAGGGCGTCCTGGACCACGAGCGGCGTGGGGTCCACCGGCGTGCCGATGGACAGGTCCACGACACCGCCCGGGTGCTCCTCGGCGAGACGACGGTACGGAGCCAGCGCGTTCCAGGGATAGTCGGGCAGGTCCAGGCCGAAGCCGCGGCGCTCATCCACCGGTTCAGTCCTGGTTCTGCGGAGGCAGCGCCTCGATCAGGGGGTGGTCCTTGTGGGTGTTGCCGAGCTTCGCGGCTCCGCCCGGAGACCCGAGGTCGTCGAAGAACTCCACATTGGCCTTGTAGTAGTCGGCCCACTCGTCCGGTGTGTCGTCCTCGTAGTAGATCGCCTCCACGGGGCACACCGGCTCGCACGCACCACAGTCCACGCACTCGTCCGGGTGGATGTACAGGCTGCGCTCACCCTCGTAGATGCAGTCCACGGGGCACTCCTCCACGCACGCCTTGTCCTTGACGTCCACGCAGGGCTGAGCGATCACGTAAGTCACGGTTGTTGGACCTTTCCTTCTGTTCCCAAAACTTCGACCATTCTAGCGAAGGGCCTTTGACGCTACCGCGTGCACCGGCGGGCCAGCCAACGTCCCGTAACAATCACCGAGGCCATCACGGCCAGAAAGACCACCACGAACCACGCAATGCCCACCACGCCGATGGGCGCGCTCCACTGGGTGACCACGAGCGCCGAACCCTGCCGGAGGTAGGCCGTGGCCCAGGCGATCAGGTACGTGGCCAGGCCGGGCACCGCGGCGGCCCAGACCCTGCGGGTGGAGGTGCCGCACCACAGACCCGCGCACAGCAGCAGAGCACCGGAGAACACGAGCCCCCACGGCAGCCACCACCCGTCCAGGTACCAGATCCCACCGTGCATGGCGGTGGCCACCGCTCCCACGAGCACGCCGGTGAGCACGGCGGTCAGGGCCGACGACGCTGCGCCGGGGCGCTCGTCCGACGCCCGTGGCCCGTTCGTCGTCCGTTCCTCGTCCGGCGCCGACAGCTCGTCCGTCGCCGGTGTCTCGTACGATCTCTGGCCCTCGGGGGATGCCCACGGGGCCTCGCGGCGCTGCGGCGAGGAGGTGCTCATGCGCCCGCCCGCCGCAGCAGCCGGTACGTCTCGGTGGTGTTGATGCGTTGCGGCACCCCGTTGGACATCGTGTAGCTGCGGTCCTCCGGGTCCTCCGCGAGCACGATCTGCGTGGCGTGGGCCGCCATGGCGGCTCGCTTCACGGCAAGCTCCCCGTGGATCGCGGCCTGCAGCCGGGGGTCGGCGGGGTCCACCTGGCTCTCGATGCCCCAGAAGAGGGGGACGTCCCAGACGGCGTCCGCGGCGTCCGGTGCAGACGCCGCGATCTCGACCGCGCGCTGGGTGACCCGGTGGGCTGCCACATGGTCCGGGTGGCCGTAGCCGCCGTCGTCCGCGTAGGTGACCACGGCGTGCGGGCGCAACGCCCGGATCGCGGCAGCCACGTGCGCGGCCGTCTCCTCGGGATCCGCCGCCGTCAGGGCGGCGGGCGAGACGTCGAGGGCCGGCTGGGCGTAGCCGTCTGGACCCCAGCTCATGCCGGAGTCCACGTACTTCCCCGCGCCGTTCGCGAATCCCACGCGCGGGTCCTGCGCCGGGGGCTCCCCCGCGTAGAACCGGTCCGCGAGACCCATGGCGCGCGCGGCGGCGTCGAGCTCCGCGATCCGGTACAGCCCCAGGGCGGTGCCGTCCGTGTCCGGGCAGCCCGGCTGACCCACCTCCAGGTACCGGAGTGCGGGCGGGATGACCTCGCCGCGCTCACCACGGGTCATGGTGAGTAGCACCGTCTCGCCCCCCAGGGCGCTGTAGTGGCCCATCGTGGCCGAGGTGTTCACGGCCTCGTCGTCCGGGTGCGCGTGCACGAAGAGCAGACGCGCCCGGGCG
>NZ_DGYR01000009.1:399585-437906 GCF_002398425.1 Kocuria sp. UBA5001 | reverse complement strand
GCCCGGGCGCGTGCGACCTTCAGGCGCTCGTTGGCATCCAGCACGACCTTGCGGATGCGGATGGCCTCCGGGGTGACCTCCACGCACTCGTCCTCGCGGGCGAACTCGAGGCACTCCTCGAGCGTGAGCTTGCGCGGCGGGGTCAGGTTCTCGAACGTCTCGGAGGAGGCCGCACGCATGTTGGTGAGCTTCTTCTCCTTGGTGATGTTCACGTCCATGTCGTCCGCGCGCGAGTTCTCGCCCACGATCATGCCCTCGTAGACCTCCGAGGTGGGCTCCACGAAGAACGAGCCGCGCTCCTGCAGGTTGATCATGGCGAAGGGCGTCACCACGCCGGCGCGGTCCGCCACCATGGAGCCGTTCGTGCGGTACTCGATGTCACCGGCCCACGGCTCGTAGCCGTCCGCGTAGGAGGAGGCGATGCCAGCACCGCGGGTGTCCGTGAGGAACCTGGTGCGGAAGCCGATCAGACCGCGCGAGGGAACCTTGAACTCCATGCGCACCCAGCCGGTGCCGTGGTTGCTCATGCCCTCCATGCGGCCCTTGCGCCCGGCCATCAGCTGCGTGACCGCGCCGAGGTACTCCTCGGGGACGTCGATGGTCATGTGCTCGTACGGCTCGTGCACCTTGCCGTCAACGGTCTTGGTGACGACCTGGGGCTTGCCCGCCGTGAGCTCGAAGCCCTCGCGGCGCATCTGCTCCACCAGAATGGCCAGCGCGAGCTCACCGCGGCCCTGGACCTCCCACGCGTCCGGACGCTGCGTGGGGAGGATCTTCAGGGAGACGTTGCCGATCAGCTCCTTGTCCAGGCGGTCCTTGACCTGGCGTGCAGTGACCTTCGCGCCCTTGACGCGCCCGGCCAGCGGGGAGGTGTTGATGCCGATGGTCATGGAGATCGCGGGGTCGTCCACGGTGATCAGCGGCAGCGGAGCCGGGTTCTCCAGGTCCGTGAGCGTCTCGCCGATTGTAATGTCCTCGATGCCTGCCACGGCCACGATCTCACCGGGTCCGGCGCTCTCGGCGGGGACGCGGTCCAGGCCCTTGGTGGCGAGCAGCTCGGAGATCCGCACGCTCTTCAGGGTGCCGTCGTGCCGCGCCCAGGCCACGGTCTGGCCCTTCTTCAGGGTGCCGTTGAAGATGCGCAGCAGGGCGAGACGGCCCAGGAACGGCGAGGCGTCCAGGTTGGTCACGTGGGCCTGCAGCACTCCCTCGGGGTTGTAGGACGGCGCCGGGATGTGCTCGATGATCGTCTTGAACAGCGGCTCGAGGTCCTCGTTCTCCGGCAGCTCGCCGTCCGCGGGCTGGTCCGTGGAGGCACGGCCGGCCTTGCCGGAGGCGTAGACCACGGGGACGTCCAGCACGGCGTCCAGGTCCAGGTCCGGGTGGTCCTCCGCGATGTCGGAGGCCAGGCCCAGCAGCAGGTCCATGGTGTCCGAGACGACCTCTTCGATCCGGGCGTCCGGGCGGTCCACCTTGTTGACGACCACGATCACGGGCAGCTTGGCCTCCAGGGCCTTGCGCAGCACGAAGCGCGTCTGGGGCAGCGGCCCCTCCGACGCGTCCACGAGCAGCACCACGCCGTCCACCATGGACAGCCCGCGCTCCACCTCGCCGCCGAAGTCCGCGTGGCCCGGGGTGTCGATCACGTTGATGGTGATGGTCTCGCCGTTCGCAGCGGGGCCGTCGTAGAACACCGTGGTGTTCTTCGCGAGGATCGTGATGCCCTTCTCGCGCTCCAGGTCCCCGGAGTCCATGACGCGCTCCTCGACCTCCCCGTGGCTGGAGAACGCGTGAGTCTGCTGGAGCATGGCGTCCACGATGGTGGTCTTGCCGTGGTCAACGTGGGCCACGATGGCCACGTTGCGCAGATCGGCGCGCTGGGCGGTGTTTTCAGACATACACAAGTCTCTCTTCGCAAGATAGAGGCAGAGGGGATTCCTGGTGATTCTACTCCCCCGCGCGCACCCTCCCGCGCACACGTGATGGATCTCTCCGCCGTCACGCGCCGACGACGACGCCGCACCCCGGGTTCCCGGGGCCGCCCACCCGGGCCGCGCCGTCGGGCCAGCGCATGCCGCGACGTCGCGCCCGCGCCGCACCACCGCGCCACCCGGGCCGCGCCGTCGTGCCCGTCCGGCTCAGCCGAGCAGCTCGGGGCGCGTCCAGTCCTCGTCCAGCACGTGCTCGGCCAGGAACGCGAGCACCGTCTCGTACCAGGTGCGCGCGTTGGCGGGCTTGAGGATCCAGTGCCCCTCGTCCGGGTAGTACAGGAACCGGTGGCCGGCCACGGTGGTGCGCAGCTGCAGGTCCGACCACAGCTCCAGCCCCTGCGCGATGGGCACGCGGTAGTCCTTGTCCCCGTGGATCACGAGCAGCGGCACGCGGATGCGCTCCACGAAGCGGTGCGGCGAGTACACCGCGGCCTGCGCGGGCTCCAGGGCCTCGCGCCAGACCGTGTTGTCCGTGGTGGCGCCCATCGAGTCGAGGTTCCACAGGGAGGCGTGCGTGACGATGCACCGGAACCGGTCCTCGGTGTGCGTGGCCACCCAGTTGGCCATGTACCCGCCGTAGGAGCCGCCCAGCAGCGCCTGCCGTGCGGGGTCCACGTCCGCCCGGGCCGTGGCCGCCTCCGTGAGGGCCATGACGTCGTCGAAGGGCGCACCCCCGAGCTGCTGCTGACCGCGTTCGATCATCGACTGCCCGTAGCCCGTGGAGATCGCGGGATCGGGCAGCAGCACCGCGTAGCCGCGTGCCACGAACGGCCACGGGTTCCACCGCCAGCTCCACTGGTTGCTGGATCCCCACGGCCCGCCGTGGACGAACACGAGGAGCGGGTGCGGCCCGGTGTGCTCGTCGACGGGCAGGGCGAGCCACGCGCGGATCTCCGTGCCGTCCGCCGCGGTGGTGGTGACCTCCTCGAGGTGCCCGGGGACAGTGTCCTCGGGGACCAGACCGCCCACGGTCTCCGGTTCCGCGAGGCCGTTCGACGACGCCGCCACGCCCTTCCCCTCGGCCACCGCCCCCGCACCGACGGGCCACCGCACGAGTTCCGCCGGGTGCGCGTAGCTCGCGCGCAGTCCCACGAGGTCGTCACCGGCCGGCTGGACCGACGAGTACGTCCAGTCCTGACCGTCCCCGCCCGCCTCGACGACCACTCGCGGCTGCCCGTCCCGCGGGCAGTGGACGCGCAGCACGATGCCACGCCCCTTGTGGTCCGCGGTGCACATGAAGGACTCGTCGTCGATCCAGCGCCCCTCGTGGGCCCAGTGCTCGTCCGCGGGAACCACTTCGGTCTCGGCGCCCGTCGCGACGTCGTGCACCCACAGGGACAGCGCCATGTTGACACCGTCGCGCCACAGCCGCTCCCGCGTCAGCAGCACGCGCGTGCCGTCCGGGCTGACCTCGCCGCAGTCCCAGGACTCGGCCTCGGCGGAGTCGTGCAGCAGCTGCGGACCGGGGGGTGCCACGCCGTCGGGGTCCGCAACGTCGTCGCCGGAGACCGGGACCCGCCACAGCTGCGAGCGCTGCACGCCGCGGGGCAGCAGGGTGCCGATGGTCGCCAGCAGCCACGTCCCGTCCGGGGCCACGGAGTAGTCGAGGAACCGTCCCGTGGGCAGCTCGACACGTCGCACCCGGCCCGAGGGGTCGAGGAACCACAGGGCGTCCTGCGCGGCCGGGAGGTCGTGGTCCCAGTACCGGATGGGTGCATGGTCGTAGAGAACGGCGCTCACTCCGGTCTCCTCGCGACGGTCGTGGATCTCCCGGTTGCGGGCGAATTCGTCCGCCGCGCCCCGGGCCCCGGGGTGCAGGCCGGAGACGAAGAACACGCGCCCCCCGCCCAGCTGCAGGTTCGAGATCCCGTTCGGGGCGTCCAGCACGGGACGGGCCTCACCGTGCCCGGGGAGCAGCCACAGCCGGGTGCGCTTGGCGTCCTCACCGGGCACCGGACGCTCGGAGGTGAAGTACACGGCCCCGGAACCCGTGGGGCGCACCTCCTGCACCCCGTTCTCGTCGTGGGTCAGCTGCACGGGCGCGCCGTCGCGGAGCACGGACCACGCGTGCTTCACGAAGCGCTTGCCGTCCGGAGCGGGCTCCTGGCGCAGGACCACCACCGGCCCGTTGCGGTGAGCCGCCAGTCCTGCAATCTGCGGGGTGGTCACGAGCTGCTCGGGGTGCGCGTAGCGGGAGGTCATGTGTCGTAGATTACAGGCGCCCGTGTGACGCCCGCGGTCCACGCCGCGGCGTCCGCGCGCTACGGTGGCCCGGGCCACCGGGCCACCGGGCCACCGGGCGGCCCCCGCACACCGTCAGTCCCGAGAGCCAGGAGTGGCCCCATGAACACGGAGAAGGGCAGCCTCGCCTGGGCGCTGCGGGTCACGGTGCCCGTGGCCATGGGTTATCTGCCCCTGGGAATGGCCTTCGGCGCATACAGCGTCTCCCTGGGTTTCGCCCCGTACCTCGCGCCGCTCACGGCGCTCGTGGTCTTCGCCGGCTCCATCGAGTTCCTGCTCGTGGGTCTGGTGGCGGCGAGCGCGGGTCTCGCGCAGATCGCCGTGACTACTCTGCTGGTCAACAGCCGTCACATCTTCTACGGCTTCTCCTACCCCTCCCACCTGCTGCACTCGCCGTTCGCCAAGGTGTACGGCCCCTACGCCCTCACGGACGAGGCCTACGCGCTCATCAGCAGCGGCGTGCACCCCACCACGCAGCGCGAGCTACTGCTGGTCCAGGGCGTCTCCCACTTCTACTGGGTCTTCGGAGCCGCGGTGGGTGCGTTTGCGGGTGGGCTGGTGCCGGACTCGTTCGACGGGTTCGACTTCGCCCTGACCGGCCTGTTCTCCCTGCTGTTCGTGGACGCCCTGGCAGGGGCCTCGCGCCGAGTCGCGATCCTCGCCGCAGCGGGTGTCTCGATCGGCGTGGGGCTGCTGCTGCCCCGCTCGCTGTTCCTGCTGGGGGCCATGCTCTGCTACGCCCTGCTGTGCGTCCTGCTGGTCCGGTTCGCGGGATCCCGGCCGGGCCGTTCCTCGGGCCGCCGTGGGCACGGTTCCGCGACGGCAGCCGAAGGGACGGTCTGAGATGATCCCCGCCATCATTGTGTGCGCCGCCGTGACGTTCTCGCTGCGCTTCGTCCCGGTGCTGGTCGCGCACCGCTACCGGGACCGGGAGGACCTCCAGGAGTTCGCGGCGCTGCTGCCCGCGGGGCTGATGCTGATCCTGGTGGTCTACACGCTGCTCGAGGCGGACTCCGGCGCCCAGCTCGGCCGCCTGCTGCTCGCGGCGGCGGTCTCCGTGCTGGTGAAACTGGGGACGAAGAATTTCCTCGTGGGATTCGTGGCAGGATTTCTCGCATATTCCCTCTCGGGCCTGCTCTTCTGACGGGACTTTCCGGGCCCCCGGGGACGACGACGCCGTTCCGGGCCCCCGCGGGGCCCGCTCCACCAGAGCCGCGCGGCCAACTCCAGTGCCCTCCCACCCCCGCAACGGCGCGGCATGGGAGGGGCGCCCGGCGCTCTCGTACCGCCGGGCGGACATTAGGAAACAGAATGTTTTCTTAATCCGGTGAGGTATTCCTGTGCTGACCGCTAACCGCGCGGCGGCAATTAGGAAATACCCGTCTGTTGTAAGGTTGAACTTGCTAGACGGCTTCGGAAAAGGGTTTTAATCTGGTTCCAACGTCATTTGTTGCACAGAGCACCACACCAACCGAGGAGAAGTTCATGGCTACTCTCACCGCTGTGTCCGCCTGCACCGCCACCGGCTGCGCCTTCAACGACAACGGCTGCAAGGCCCCCGCCATCACCGTGGGCGGCCAGGGCTCCGAGGCCTCCTGCACCACCTTCATCTCGCTGGACGCCCGCGGCGGCCTGCCCACGGCCAACGGCCAGGTGGGTGCCTGCCAGCGTCTTGAGTGCAAGCACAACAAGGACCTGCTGTGCACCGCGTCCTCCATCGAGGTCACCGCGGATGCCAACTGCAGCAGCTACGAGGCGGCCTGACCCCTCGCAGCAGGCCGGCGGGGACACCCTGCCGGCCACTTCGGTCGCACGACCTCACCCATGACGAAGGACCGCGGGACACCCCCGCGGTCCTTCGTCGTGTTCGTGCTCGTTATGCGCCGCGGCTCACGCGGCGGCGTGGGCTCCCAGCAGGGTCCTGATGTTGTTGGTCAGTTCCGCCGGTGAGGTTCTGCCCTGCTCGAACGGGATGAAGTAGACGCTCGTGAGCTGCGCACCGTGGCGCAGCACCGTGACCCCGGTCAGGTCCACGTCCACCACGAAGTCCTTGTTGGTGGTGTGGGCGCAGCCGCTCAGCGAGGGCTTCTGGGTGAGCATGTGGGCGGTCATCCACCCCTGCTCCGCCGCGTCGCACATGACCGCGAGGTCCGTGCGGTCCACGCCCGTGACCACGTCCAGACCGGCGGCCTCCGTGTTCACCACGGCCTCGGCGGGGTCTCCGACGGCGCCGTGGCGGTGGTCCAGGAGCTGGCCGAACGTCAGCGGCGTGACACCGGCGCCGTCGTGGAGGACCACGCGGGCGACGTCGAGAACGCCCAGGCGGCCGTTGGGTGCGGCCGCCACCGCGGCCACGATCTCCGGGAGCTCCCCGGTGCCCGCGAGCAGCTCGGCATCCAGGGGGTGCAGCCACTCGAGGGACGCGAGGAGGTGCGCGCTGGCCGCCACGATGCGGACGTTGGGCTCGGGCGCAACCTTGGTGATGTCCACGCGGACCTCCAGGGGCTCCCCCGTGACACCGAGCTCCTCGCCCACCTCTGCGGGGTCCACGACCGCCGCGACCACGAGCTCCCCCCGGCGGGTGAAGCCGTGGGCCACGGAGTTCAGCACGGGCTGCTCGTCCAGCCGGTACGCCACGACGCTCGCCTGGCCCGAGCCGGCGAGCATCCGGTGGGCGAGAGAGACCGCCCGCTCCTCGACGCTCGCGCGGCCACCGCGCACCTGGTTGTTCGACCGACCCACGATCGTCCCCGCTCATCTCGACTGCAAAACTTAGGAAAGCCTAACCTCTGAACCGGCGATCTGGAAGTTCTGACGGCAATTCGGTCACACGGCCGTGTCCTAAATCGCCATGGTGGCGTGCCTCACCCGGCGCTAGCATCGGGGCATGACTCCCCTGCCGACGACCGCCAGGACCCCCGACCACCGCTCACGCCTGCGCGGGCGTCTGCCCGTGGCGGTCGCGGCGGCGACGCTGCTGGTCACCACCGGCTGCGGTTCGCCGACCGGTGGCGGGGACGCGGGCGGCGAGCGGGCTGGAGGCGACGCCGCGGCGTCGTCGTCGTCCTCCGGCGGCTCGGCCGGTGCGGAAGGCGAAGGCACCGCACCCGACCGGTCCGCAGCCGCTTCCACGGACTCGACGGGGTCCCACCGGACCGAACCCGGCAAGGGCCCGGCATGCCCCGAGGACACGTGCCTGAGCCTCGCGGTCAGCGGCGACCTGCTGCTGCACGAGGGCCTGTGGAGCCGGTTCGCCGCGGACCCGGCCCAGACCGGCGGCGCGAACTTCGACTTCGCTCCCCTGCTGGCCCAGCAGAAGCCGTACCTGGAGAACGCGGATGTGGCCGTGTGCCAGGCCGAGACTCCCGTGGCCCCGAGCGGCGGGCCGTACTCCGCGTACCCCGAGTTCAACGTGCCACCGGAGATCTTCGCGGCGGCGAAGGGCGCGGGCTACGACGCCTGCACCTCCGCGAGCAACCACTCGATCGACCAGGGCACCGAGGGCGTGGAGCGCACCCTGCGGGCCCTCGACGACGCCGGTCTGCAGCACACCGGCTCGTACGCCACCGAGGCGGACTCCGAGAAGCCCATGGTCGTGGACACGCCCTCCGGGAAGCTCGCCGTGGTCACGGGCACGAACAGCCTCAACGAGAAGACCGCGGACCAACCCTGGCGCGTGGACCGGCTGCGTGACGGGGCGGACCCGGCCGTCGGGGAGCAGGCGGCGCGCGAGGACGTGGCGCACGCCGTCGCGCAGGCCCGCAAGGCCCGGGAAGAGGGCGCGGACGTGGTGGTGGCCGCGATGCACTCGATCCTCGAGTACACGGACACCGCGGACGAGTACCAGCGGACGACCGCCCACGCCCTGGCGGACTCCGGCGTGTTCGACGCCGTGTACGGCCACGGTTCGCACAGCGTCCAGCCGATCGAGAACTACCGCGACACGTGGATCGTCTACGGGGTGGGCAACAACGTCACCGAGACCGCCCCGCCCGTGAACGAGACGAACAATCAGGGCATTACGGCGCGCTTCCAGTTCGCGCGCTCGGGCGACGGCGACTGGCGCGTGAGCGATCTCGCCTGGGTCCCGAGCTCCAACACGCAGGGCGGGGCCTACGCGTGGTGCCCCGTGGCGTCGGACGCCCCCTCGGGGGTCTGCTGCTCGGAGGCAGAGGACGCCGCCATCCGCGAGCGCATCGCGGGGATCGTGACCACGGACTCCGCGCGGGAGCACGGGCTGCACGAGTGGAAGCTGAGCGAGGACCGGAAGGACTGAGGGCCGGTCCGGGATCGTTTCCGGACCGGCCCTCAGCGACCACTCGTGCGAAGAGTGCGGATCAGCCCTGCATGCCGAGCTTCTCCAGGATGATCTGGCGCACGCGCCCGGCGTCCGCCTGACCGCGCGTGGCCTTCATGACGGGTCCGATCAGCGCGCCCACGGCCTGCACCTTGCCGCCCCTGATCTTCTCGACGACGTCCGGCATCTGGGCCATGGCGTCGTCCACGGCGGTGCTCAGCGCGCCGTCGTCGGAGACCACCGCGAGGCCGCGGGCCTCGACGATCTCTCCCGGCGTGCCCTCGCCGTCGACGACGAAGCCCAGGACCTTCTTGGCAAGCTTGTCGTTGATCTTGCCGCCCTCGATGAGCTGGTTCAGCTCCACCACGTGCTCCGCGGCGACGGGCAGCTCCGCGATCTCGACCTCGCGCTGCTTGGCCAGACGGGCGATCTCACCCATCCACCACTTGCGGGCCGTGGCGGCGGAGGCACCCGCGGCGATGGTCCGCTCGATCTCATCCATCACGCCGGCGTTGACGACGTCGCGAAACTCCTCGTCCGAGTAGCCCCAGTCCGCCTTCAGACGCTTGCGGCGCTCGGACGGCGGCTCCGGCAGAGTGGTGCGGATCTCCTCGATCCAGTCCGCGGTGGTGACCACCGGGACCAGGTCCGGCTCGGGGAAGTAGCGGTAGTCGTCCGCGTCCGACTTCGGTCGCCCGGCCGTGGTGGAGCGGGTGTCCTCGTGCCAGAAGCGGGTCTCCTGCGTGACCTTCTCCCCCGCGGCGAGCACGGCGGCGTGGCGCTGGATCTCGTAGCGCACGGTGCGCTCCACGGCGCGCAGCGAGTTCACGTTCTTCGTCTCCGAGCGCGTACCGAACTGCGTGGCGCCCTTGGGCATCAGGGACACGTTCGCGTCGCAGCGCACGTTGCCGCGCTCCATGCGGGCGTCCGAGATGCCGAGGTTCTTCACGATCTCGCGGATCGCGGCCACGTAGGCGCGGGCCAGTTCCGGCGCCCGCTCCCCCGCACCCTCGATGGGCTTGGTGACGATCTCGATCAGGGGCACGCCGGCGCGGTTGTAGTCCACCAGGGAGTACTGGGCGTTCTGGATGCGCCCGGCGTCACCGCCCATGTGCGTCAGCTTCCCGGCGTCCTCCTCCATGTGGGCGCGCTCAATCTCCACCCGGAACTCCGTGCCGTCCTCCAGCTCCAGGTCCAGGTAGCCCTCGTACGCGATGGGCTCGTCGAACTGGGAGGTCTGGAAGTTCTTGGGCGTGTCCGGGTAGAAGTAGTTCTTCCGGGCGAAGTGGCACTTCTCGGCGATCGAGCAGTTCAGCGCGAGGCCCAGCTTGATCGCGGACTCCACGGCCTTGCCGTTGACCACGGGAAGCACCCCGGGCAGGCCCAGAGACACCGGTGTGATGTTGGTGTTGGGCTCGTCCCCGAAGGTGTTGGGGGCGGCGTCGAACATCTTGGTCTTCGTGTTCAGTTCCACGTGCACCTCGAACCCCAGCACGGGGTCGAAGCGCTCGAGGGCTTCCTCGAAGGACAGCACGTCCTGGCTCATCACTTGCCTCCCTGCGCGGCGGTGGCCGCGAAATCATGAACGGTGCCGGCGACGTCGCCGCGGTGCTGCCACAGTGGCCCGCCCCACTTCTCTGCGAGCAGCCGCTCCAGGCCTGCCCCCGCGCGGTAGACGCGGGCGTCCTCGCGTGCCGGTGCCATGAACTGGATGCCCACGGGCAGCCCGTCCTCGGGCGCCAGCCCACCGGGCAGCGAGAGCGCGGGGATCCCGGCCAGGTTGGTGGGGATCGTGGCGATGTCGTTGAGGTACATCTGCATGGGGTCCGCGGACTCGTCCACGCCGCCGATGTCGAACGCCGTGGTGGGTGCAGTGGGCGAGATCAGCACGTCGGCCTTCTCGAACGCCGCGGCGAAGTCGCGCTGCACCAGGGTGCGCACCTGCTGCGCCGAGCCGTAGTAGGCGTCGTAATACCCGGCGGACAGCGCGTACGTGCCCAGGATGATGCGGCGCTTGACCTCGTCGCCGAAGCCCGCGGCGCGCGAGGCGCCCATGACCTTCTCGATGGTGGGCGTGCCCTCGGGCGTGACGCGCAGACCGAAGCGCACGCCGTCGTACTTGGCGAGGTTGGAAGAGACCTCCGAGGACATGATCAGGTAGTAGGCGCCCAGCGCGTACTCGAAGTTGGGGGTCTCCACCTCCACGATCTCCGCACCGGCCCGGCGCAGCAATTCGAGGGACTCCTCAAAGCGCTGCTGCACGCCGGCCTGGAAGCCGTCACCGGTGAGCTGCTTGACCACGCCCACGCGCAGGCCCTTGAGCCCGCCGTCCGCGGCGCCGGTGCGCGCGGCCTGAGCGTAGCCGCCCACCGGGTCTGGCAGGGAGGTGGAGTCTGCGGGGTCGTGGCCGCCCACGACCTCGTGCAGCAGAGCGGCGTCGAGCACGGTGCGCGAGCACGGGCCCACCTGGTCCAGCGAGGACGCCATGGCGATCACGCCGTAGCGCGAGACCGAGCCGTAGGTGGGCTTCACGCCCACGGTGCCGGTCACGGCGGCCGGCTGGCGGATGGAGCCGCCGGTGTCCGTGCCGAGGGCCAGCGGGGTCTGGAACGCGGAGACCGCCGCGGCGGAACCGCCACCGGAGCCGCCCGGGATCTTGGTGAGATCCCACGGGTTGCGAGTGGGGCCAAAGGCGGAGTGCTCCGTGGAGGAGCCCATGGCGAACTCGTCCAGGTTGGTCTTGCCGAGGATCGGCATCCGCGCGGCGCGCAGTTTGCGGGTGACGGTGCCGTCGTACGGGCTCATGAAGCCCTCGAGCATGCGGGAGGCCGCCGTGGTGGGCTGGCCCTTCGTGACGATGAGGTCCTTGACGGCCACCGGCACGCCCGCGAGCTCGGGAAGCTCCTCACCGTTCGCGCGGGCCTCGTCCACCTCGCGCGCCACCCGCAGCGCCTCCTCGGTGTTGCGGTGCAGGAAGGCGTTGAGCCCGTCCGTACCGCGGGAGCGGTCCTGCGCGTCCAGCGCGGTGCCGTCCGTGGCCTCGATGTGGTCCAGGTGCGCCTGCACGGCGTCCACCGAGGCGACCTCGCCGGAGGCCAGCTTCGCCGCGAGCTCAGCGGCGGAGAGTTCAATGATCGACTCGCTCATGCTCACTCACCGTCCAGGATCGCGGGGACACGGAACTTGCCGTCCTGGCCGTCCGGGGCATTCAGGAGGGCCTCCTCCTGGGTGAGCGTCTCGCCCACGACGTCATCGCGGAAGACGTTCTGCAACGGCAGCGGGTGGCTCGTGGCGGGGACGTCGGGTCCGGCGGCCTCGCTGACGGAGGCCACGGACGAGACGATCAGTTCGAGTTCCCCGGCCACCCGGGCCAGTTCCTCGTCCGTCATCTCGATCCGCGCCAGCTCCGCCAGGTGCGCCACCTGTTCGCGGTTGATCGCAGACATGCATGCTCCTGGGATTGACTAAAGTGTTTCCGATCCAGTCTAGCGAGCGCCTACCCTGGACTCATCACACCCGTTGTCGCTCCACCGTTCTAAGGGGTCCTCCTTCGTGGCTCAGTCCTCCGCTCGCCCTTCCCGACGCCGCTCCACGCCCGCCCGGGGCACGTCCCGGATGACCAGGGCCGAGGCCGCCCGCGCCCGCGCGGACCACGACAACGCCTGGCGGCAGTGGATCTCGGACTCCGCCGTGGAGACCGTGGACACCGCACTGAGCCACGTGCAGGCCGTGGTCGAGGAGCAGGTGACCGCCTACGGCACCTTCCCTGCGTTCCTCGTGACCGGTGGCAAGGACGGAGAGTTCGAGCTGAACTCCGTGGACCCGCAGGAGGCCGCCGGCATGCGACCCGAGCAGATCCTGGACTCCTTGCGTGCCATCGCGCGGGAGAAGGCTCCGAGCATCCTCGTCGGTGCTCTCGCCTACCCCGCCACCCTCCCGGACCGCTCTGGCGCCGCCGCGGTGATCGCCGAGGTCGAGCACCGTGAACGACTGAGCCTCGAAGTGGTCCAGGAGTACAAGGTGGTCTCCGCCAAGGGCCGCACGTTCGTGAACTTCGAGGACCCGCACACCGACCGCGCAGACCCCTGGCTCTTCGGCGTGCGCGACTGATCCCACCGCGCGGCACCGCGCCGCGCGCCGTCGGACCCGGACCGTTCGACATCCCGGGGGGGCGGCCCCACCCGCCAGGGGCCCGCCGCGGCGCAGTCTCCCCCCCCCCGGCTGCCGGGACGACCCGGTCGCCGTCCTAGATTCCGGGGACGACCCCGCCTCCAGCGGGGCAGCACACGGTCCCGCGCCGACCGGTGCCCCCGGCCCCGAGGAACCAGGTGACCCGAGATGACCGCCGCCCTGCGCCGTGTCCTGACACCCCTGACGACCGCCCGCGCCGCCGTGGGCTGGCTCACCGTCCTCGTGCTGTGGGCAGTCTCTGATCTCCTGACGCCACCCGTGCCGGCAGTCCCGCTGCTGGTTGCGCTCGCCGTGATCGTAGGCGTGATCATCTTCGCCTCGACCGGCGTGGTCCACCAGGCGGAGCAGCTCGCGCGCCGGCTGGGCGACCCCTACGGGTCCCTCGTACTCACCCTGTCGATCGTGATGATCGAGGTGGTGCTGATCTGCGCCGTCATGCTCGGCCCCGGTGAGCACCCCACGATCGCCCGCGACTCGGTCATGGCGGTGTCCATGATCATTCTCAACCTCGTGGTCGGACTCTGTCTGCTCGTGGGCGGTCTGGCGCACGGGCACCTGCAACCCAACCGCACTGGCGTCTCCACCTACCTGTCCCTGCTCGTGGTGCTGTGCATGCTCGCCTTCGGGCTGCCCGCGGCGCTCGGCACGGACGGCGCGTTCCGTCCCTGGCAGGTGATCGCGGTCGTCGCTGTGACCCTGGGCTGCTACGCCGTCTTCCTGTGGCGCCAGACGGGCGCGCAGGCGGAGGACTTCACGGAGGTGGGCGGCGCTGCGCCGGTGAGCTCCCCTGTTCCCGGCACCAGCGGCAGCGTTCGAACCGGGGACGACGACGCCGCGTCCCGCCCTCCGCTGGGGGAGGTCCTTCGCGCGCACCGCCCCGAGCTGCCCGCGCGCCTGGTGGTCCTCGTGGTGAGTGTCCTGCCCGTGGTGCTGCTCTCCCACGACATGGCCGCGCTGCTCGACGACGCTCTGGGCCGCGCCGGCGCCCCGCCCGCCGTGGCCGGGGTGCTGATCGCAGGCATCGTGTTTCTGCCGGAGTCCATCACCTCTCTGCGGGCGGCGCGTGCCGGGCGGATCCAGCGCGCGAGCAACCTGTGCCACGGTGCACTGGTCTCGACCGTGGGCCTGACGATTCCCGCCGTGCTCGTGATCGGCCTGCTCACAGGTCAGACCGTGGTGCTGGCGGAAAGTCCCGCGAACCTGCTGCTGCTCGGGGTCACGCTCGCGCTGTCCACGGTCGCGCTCGCGGCGCCCCGCGTCACCGCCGTGCACGGGGCGGCTCACCTCGTGCTCTTCACGGCCTACGGCATCGTGGTCTTCTCCTGACGGGACGTCGCCGGGTCCATTCCCTCGGCAGCGCGGGCGCGCGCCGCCGTCGTCCCGGGTCTCACCAGCTCGGCAGCTCCGGCAGTGCTCCCTCGGTCTCGACCGCGGCGGTCTCTCCGCGGGCCAGCCACAGCAGCAGGCCCACGCGGTCCCCGGTGACGAGCTGACCGCCGTCGCCGACGACCCACTCGTCGTGCTCGTCCGTGCGTAGCGTCATGCCCGGAGCGTTCTTGGCACGCATGGTCTTCACCGCGGCCTCCAGCGCGTCGAGCACGGACTCGGGCTCTGCTTGCGCGAGCGACCAGGAGGTGTCGAGATCCCAGTGGTGCAGCACGATCTCCGTGATCCGCACGGCGGGAATGGACACGGCGGGAATGGGCTTGCCGTGCAGGTCCAGCACCTCGACCGCCAGCTCCCCCTCCAGCCGCTCACACTGCTCAGCGAAGAAGCGGGCGCTGTCCACGAACGCCTGGACCAGCTCCTCCCGGGGCAGGACCGCGTACGCCTCGATGTCCTGTTCCCGTGCCTGCCGGGAGTCGTAGGGCTGCTGGGCCTCCCCCGTGGTGGCCCAGTCGACCAGCCGGACGAGCGCCCGGCCGTTGGAAGCCAGGTGGGCGACCACGTGGGCACGGTCCCACCCCTCGCACAGCGACGGCTCAGCCAGCTCTGCGTCTGAAAGGGAGTCCACGGTGGCCAGGAAGCTCTCGGTCTCCCGCCGCAGTCGGGCGAGGTCCGAGGTCACGCGCAAAGGGTTCGTCATGGACCCCACTGTAGTGAGCCGACCGTGAGCCGCGCCATGACGAAGGGCCCAGGGCGGGAACCGGTCATCTGCGGTTCCGTCATGGGCCCTCCTGGCATCCGCGGTTCAGGGGCTCAGGAGCTCAGGAGCTCAGGAGCTCAGGGCAGCGTCTCCGCCAGCTGCTGGCGCAGCTCTCGCCGCGCGCGCTGGGTCTGCGGATCCGGCACGGGCACCGCCGCGAGCAGCCGCTTGGTGTATTCCTGCTCCGGGTGGCGCAGCACCGTCTCGCGCGAGCCCTGCTCCACGATGTGCCCGTGCTGCATGACCACGATGCGCCGGGCGAGCCGGTCGATCACCGCGAGGTCGTGGGTGACGAACAGGCACGCGAAGCCCATCTCCGCCTGCAGCTCCTCGAAGAGGTCCAGCACCGTGGCCTGGACGGACACGTCCAGCGCGGAGGTCGGCTCGTCCGCGACAAGCAGCTTGGGCTTCAGGGACAGGGCCCGGGCGATGCCCACGCGCTGCTTCTGACCGCCGGAGAGCTCGTGCGGGTAGCGGTTGCGGTAGTTGCGCGGCAGCCGAACCTGGTCCAGCAGCTGCTCGATCCGGTGCTGCAGCTCGGCACCCTTGGCCACCTTGGCCAGGTACATGGGCTCGCCGATGGACTCGCCGATCGGGAGCCGCGGGTTCAGTGACGAGGACGGGTCCTGGAAGACCATGCCCACGTCCTTGCGCACCCGGTCTAGCGTGGAGCGCGGGGCACCGTGGAGTTCAACGCCGTCGACCACCAGCGAGCCCTCGACCACCGGCAGCAGGCCCACGGCGGCGCGCCCGATCGTCGTCTTGCCGGATCCGGACTCCCCGACCAGGCCCACGGTCTCACCCGAGGCCACGGTCAGGCTCACGCCCTCCACCGCGCGGAACGCCGGGTTGCGGCCCTGCTTGGGGTACTCGATCGCCACGTCCTTCAGCTGCAGGATGGGTGCCGCCACGCGCTGGGCGAGCGTGTCCATGGAGGCGGACTCTGCCGTGCTCCGGTCCACCACGATGGGCGCGGCCACGGAGCGTTCGAGCGCGGCCACCATGTCCACGGACTCGTCCCCCTCCGTACCCTGCCCCAGGTGCGGCACCGCCTCCAGCAGGGTGCGCGTGTAGGGGTGGCGCGGAGCGGAGAAGATCTGTTCGGCGCTGCCCTGCTCCACGATCACGCCGTTCTGCATGACCGCGATCTTGTCCGCGAGGTCCGCCACCACTCCCATGTCGTGCGTGATGAGGATGACCGCTGAGTCCAGCTGGTCCTTGAGGTTGCGGATCAGGTCCAGGATCTCGGCCTGCACGGTCACATCCAGAGCAGTGGTGGGCTCGTCCGCGATCAGCAGCTTGGGGTCGCACGAGAGCGACTGGGCAATCATCGCGCGCTGGCGCTGGCCGCCGGAAAGCTGGTGGGGGTACGAGCGGAACGCCTTCTCTGGGTCCGGCAGCTCCACCATGGTGAGCATCTGCTTGGCGCGGTCCGCGGCCTCCGTGGGCGAGATGTCCCGGTGCAGGCGCAGGGTCTCCACGATCTGCTGGCCCACCGTGTACACGGGGTTCAGCGCGGTCATGGGCTCCTGGAAGATCACGGCAATCTCCTCACCGCGCACCCGGCGCAGGGCACTGCCCCGCAGCCCGATCAGCTCTTCACCGCCGAGTTTCGCCGAGCCACGCACCCGCGCGTTGGACGGCAGCAGCCCCAGCATGGACATCGAGCTCGCGGACTTGCCGGAGCCGGACTCACCCACGATCGCGAGGACTTCACCGGCGGCGACATCGTAGTCCAGGTCGATCGCGGCCGGAACCCACTCGCGGTCCACGCCGAAGTCCACGCTCAGGCCGCGCACGCTCAGCACGGGCTCCCCGCGGGCCACCTTCGTCCGGGAGCGGCCACGCCGGGCGCTGGGCTCGGCGCGCAGGGCTCGGCGGCCCCGCTTCTTCGTCCCGGCCGCGGCGCTGGCGTCCGTGGCGGTCGAGCCGTCGACGGCGTTCCCCGCCTCCGACGTGGCACCGGAACTGTCCGGCGCGACGCCCTCGCTCGCCCCGAAGACCTCGGCGCGGCTGGTCTCAGCACCTTGGGCCCCGGCGTTCTGCGCCGCGGCATCACCCGTCGGCGACGTGGCCACTCGGCCGTCTCCGGCCAGCGAGCCGTCCCACGGGGCGTTGTGCTCGGCGGCGGTCGGGCCCTGCGCGGGGACCGCATCCGGAGACTGGGCTCCGTCGCGAGGATCGGGCGCACCCTCGGGGACGCCGTGGGGCTGGTTCGAGGTGCTCATCGTGTGTGCTCCATCGTATCGAGAACGTGGTGCGCGGGGCGGACGCGCGCGGAGTGCGGGGCACTGCGGTGCCGGGCAGCGGAGGGTTCACGGTGCGGGGCCGCAGACTGCCTAGCATGGGGACCATGCCGACCAGCTACGACACAGCACCGGAGCACGAGACCTACCGCGCGGCGTCGGCCCCGTGGCTCACAGGATTCCTGGTGCTGCTGGGACTGTCGGTGGGCGTCTCGGGCTGGGGCCGCACCCCGGCCCACCACGCGGCGGCCGTGCTGGGTGCCCTGGCCCTCGCGGGGCTGGGCTACACCCTCTACTGGCGCCCCCGCCTGGAGGTCCACGAGCGGGAGGTGCGCCTGGTGAATCCCCTGCGCACCGTCTGCGTGCCGTGGGCGCGGATCGTGGACGTGAGCACCCGGTTCGCTGTGACCCTGGTGACCGACACCGGGAAGCACTCGAGCTTCGCGCTGCCCGCCGCGGGTGCCGGGTCGAGCCTCCGCGCGGGCCCGGACGCCGTGAACCGGAACCATCCGATCGCCCGCCCGGACGGTTCCGTGCGCGTGGGCGACCTGACCTCCACCGCGTCCGGCGCGGCGGCCCACCGGGTCCGCAGCGTGTGGCAGCGCAGGATCGAGACCGGCGAGCTCGACGTCTTCTCCGCGGACGGATCCGAGGACCCGGTGCGGGTGCGGCTCACGCCGGGACCGCTCACGACCACCCTGGTGCTGGGGGCCGCGAGCGCCGTCCTGTTCACGCTCTGATCCGGGGCGGGTCACCGGACGCCCCCGCCGTCAGCGGCAGGGGTGCCGGCCGCGCCCCCGGAGGACGACGCCGTCGCCGTCGTCGCTGCGTCGCTCGCGTGCTCGTCACGGCCGGAGCCGATCTCCCGGGCCCGCCGGGGGTTGAACTTGCGCTGGCGCGGGTCGAAGGCGTCCCGCAGACCGTCGCCGATGAAGTTGATGGTCAGGGCGATGGCCACGATGAACACGCCGGGCCACCAGAACAACCAGGGGCGGGTGGCGAACGCGGTCTGGTTCTCGCTGATCAGACGGCCCAGTGACCAGTCCGGCGCCTGGATGCCGAGGCCCAGGTAGGACAGCGCGGTCTCCAGCAGGATGGCCGAGGACATCAGCAGCGTGATGTTCACGGTGATCACGCCCACGGTGTTGGGCAGGATGTGCTTGAAGATGATCCGTCCACTGGAGGCCCCCGCCAGGCGTGCGGCGTCCACGAACTCCCGCTCGCGCAGGGTCAGGAACTCGCCGCGCACCAGCCGCCCCAGGGGTGGCCATGAGGCCAGGCCCACGAGCAGGCCCAGGGCCACCACCGTGGCGAACGTGGGCAGGCCGTGGCTGCGCACCCAGGTGATGGCGAGGCGCCCGAGCAGGGCCGCCAGGATCACCAGCGGAATGATGATGATGACGTCCGTGAGGCGCATCAGAACGGCCTCGGTCCAGCCGCGGAAGTAGCCCGAGAGGCCACCCACCACGGTGCCCACGAGCCCAGCCACGACACCCACCACGATCATGACCACCAGGGAGTACTGCGTGCCCTGCATGGCCATGGCGAAGAGGTCCCGCCCCAGGTTGTCCTGGCCGAACGGGTGCTCCCCGAGACCCGGGGGCAGCAGGGAGAGGGTGGGCCGCCCACCGTCGAGCACGGTGCCGGTGGCGTCCGGACTCCACTTCCACCAGCCGGGGACGGGCCCCACGCCCAGGGAGGTCACGGAGAGCACCACGATGAACAGCAGCACCACCAGGGAGACCACCGCGCCCGTGTTGCCGAAGAACCGCTGGCGCACCAGCTGGCCCTGACTCTTGCCGCGCACGTCCTGGGGTTTCTCTCCCGCCTCGGGGACCTGCCCCACAGGCTGGGGGACGTCGATCGGTTGTGGCTGGCTCATGCTTTCACCCTCACGCGCGGGTCGAGTACGGAGTACACCAGGTCCGCCACCAGGTTGAAGACCATGGCGACGATGCCGGTGACCAGGAAGACGCCCATCACGGGGTTGGGGTCCACGTTGCGCACGGACTGGACGAAGAGCTGGCCCATGCCGGTGAACGCGAAGACCGACTCCGTGATGATGGCACCGCCGATCAGCCCACCGATGTCGTAGGCCACGAGCGTGGCCAGCGGGATCAGCGCGTTGCGGAACGCGTGGCGCATGACCACCGTGCGCTCGGAGAGGCCCTTGGCGCGCGCAGTACGCACGTAGTCCTGGCCCATGATCTCGAGCATCGAGGCCCGCGAGTACCGGGAGTAGGAGGCCAGCGCGAGCAGCGTCAGACAGATGGTGGGCAGCAGCAGGTGGGTGAAGCGGTCCAGACCCATGGTCCAGAAGTCACCGGTGAGCCCGGGGGTGGCCGAGTTGGCCGTGGCGATCGGGCGGCCGCGGATGTGCCCCGAGTTCACGTAGCTCGGCCAGGACTGCATGAAACGGTCCAGCACGAGTAGCAGCGCCACGAAGAACCCGGTGACACCGGCCACCCGGGCGCCTTGGCCGCGGTCGTAGCCGCCGGCGAAGTACCCGATCCCGGCGCCCACCAGGACCATCACGACCGTCAGACCCAGCACGGTCCAGACCCCGGCGCCCTTGAAGAGGGACTGCACCGGGAAGTACAGCACCAGGCCCACGAGCACGGTGCCGAGCGCGGCGTAGAGGGCGCGCCGGTTGCGCAGCCCCGCCATGAGCACCGTGGCGATCACGGCCACGAGGATCCCGGTCAGGGCGATCAGCGGGATGCCCAGGAACGGGTGGTTGAGCCAGTTGGTGGCCAGCACGAAGTAGACGACGCCGAAGGTCACCACAAAGCCGAGCACCCCCATCAGGATGCGGGTCCGCGGCCTGCCAAAGGAGACGAGGTACCAGATCACGCCCAGCACGAGCGATATCAGCAGGATCGAGCCCATGGACATGGCCGGGTTCTGCAGGAAGTCGTTGAACTGGATGGCCACGACCTCCTTGAGCAGCACCGCAAGCCAGAAGCTCGGCAGCGAGAAGCACAGGAAGGTCAGGAACGTGATGCCGTAGTCCAGCCCGGAGTACTGGCGCAGGGCGGAGACGATGCCCAGGGTGATGCCCACGACGATCGCGAGGATCGTCCCCACGGTCACGAGCATGATGGTCTGGCCCATGGCGAAGGAGAGCAGGCTCGTCACCTCCTGGCCCTCGCGGCTCACACCCAGGGAGCAGGTGTCCGCGAAGGGCACGAGGCACCCGGCGGCCCCGCCGAGCCATGTGAAATAGCGCAGCACGGGAGGGGTGTCCAGGTTCAGCGCCTCAACGCGAGCCGGGATCAGCTGCTGCGCGTTGGGGTTGCCGTAGAGGTCCCACAGAGGGTCACCGGACGCGGCCGTCATGAGGTACACGATGAAGGACGCGCCCAGCAGGATGAGCACGGCTGTGATGAGCCGTCTGAGGATGTAAGAAGTCATGTCGCTGCCTCGGAGGACGAGTGGTGGTCACGGCACTGCGCAGACGCGGGGATCCCGCGCCCACGCAGTGCTCGTGAAGGGGTTGACCCGGTCGTCGGGGCTCTGCCGCCCTACTTGCGGCTCCACTCGGAGACGTTCCAGAACACGCCGGTCTGGTTCGGCTGGTACTTGTCCACGCCGGCGATCTTGTCCGAGGTGGCCACGTAGCCCACGGACTGGAAGAGCGGGAGGCCGTAGGCGTCCTCGAAGGTGTGCTTGTCCACCTCAGCGATCTGGTCGTTGCGCGAGGACTCGTCCAGGTTGGCGCGGGCCTCGTCCACGAGCTTGTCCACGTCCGCGTTCGAGTACTTGTTGTAGTTGCCGCCGCCGCCGGTCTTGAAGATCTGCGAGAGCATCTCGGTGCCCACGCCCGGGGAGACCCAGCCGTACAGGGACGCGTCATAGTCGCCGTCGGAGAGCTTCTCGGACCAGTTCGGGTCGCCCAGGTCCTCGACCTTGAACCCGGCCTTCTCCGCGGACTCCTTGATCAGCTGGAAGGTGTCCACGCGCTGCGGATTGCCGTTGTTGTAGAGGATCCGCACCGTGGGCGTCTTGCCGTCGACCAGCTTCTTGGCGCCGTCGATGTCCACGTCCCCGTAGAGCTTCTTGGCGTCGTTCTTCTCCACGGCCTTCGTGTAGGCATCGCCCTGGCTGGAAACGAACATCTGCGAGTTGAGCACCTCGGCGTCCTCCTTGACCGGCTTGACCAGCTGGTCGAGGATCTGCTGGCGCGGGATGGTCTTCAGGAACGCCTCGCGGGTCTCCTTGTCCTTGAAGGTGTCCGAGCCGAAGTTCAGGTCCACGTGGTCGTACGCGAGCTGGTCGCCCTGCTGCACGTTCACGTTCTCGATCTGCTTGACCTGGTCCATCGTGTCCTTGTTGACGTTGTTCGGCTGCATGATGTCCACTTCGCCGTTGCGCAGCGCCTGGATCTGAGCCGTGGCGTCGCCGATGGTGCGCAGGGTGATCTCGTCCAGCTTGCCCTGGTGCTCGCCCTTGTAGTTCTCGTTCTTCTTCAGCGTGACGGAGTTGTTCTCCACCACGGTGTCGATCGTGTACGGACCGTTGGCCACGAGGACGTCCTTGTCGTCCGGGGTGGACGTGAAGTTGAAGGAGGTGTCCCAGGCCTTGCCGATCTTCTCCAGATCGGGCTGCTTCTGCGGGCTCTTGGAGCCCCCCTTCTTCTGGTTCTCCAGCACCTTGAGCAGCTCGTCCTCGGACATCCCGGCCTTCTTGGCCACCACGTGCGCGGGCATCAGGTAGTTTTCGTCGAAGGCGATCTCCCAGTCCGCGTTCTGCTTGCCCCACGTGACGGTCATGGTCTTGCCGTCCTCGGAGAACGTGGGCATCTCCGTGGAGCCCAGGATGTCCGTGGAGCCGGCGATCGAAAAGTAGTCCTTGCCGGTCTTGCCGTCCTCGCTGGAGTCGTTCGCGTAGCCGGAGAGCTCGCTCCACCACAGCATGAGGTCGGCCTTGTCGATCTTGTTGCCGTCCGACCACTGCGGGTCCTTGAGCGTGTACTCGACCGTCAGGGGGTCGTCCGAGGTCTTCTTGTACGTGCCGAAGCCCTCGTTGGGGTGGATCTTCTGCTCCGGGTCCACCGTGGTGAACCCTTCGCGGGTCATCTCCGCCACGTGGCCGTTGATGTCCAGGTTCGTCTTGGTGTAGCCGGGGTTCGCGCCCGAGAACTTGTTGGTCTCGGCCACGGTCACGACGCCGCCGTCCTGGCCCGCTGCGCTGCTGTCACCGCTGGCCTTGCCGTCCGCGCCGCCGCCCACACTGGCGCAGCCGGTGAGCGTCAGAGCGGCGATCGCCGCCACGGAGAGGGCAGCCTTGCCCTTGAAGGTGTGATTTCCCGTGTCGGTTTTTCCCGATGTGGTGTCCATGGAATGTGCGTTGCACCCCCGCTGATGGATTCCCCGGCCGTGGCTGGCTTCACCCATGACCGTGGTGCGTCTCACAGTGAACGAGAGGTTACCCGTGGATAACCTGATTCGTGTCAAAGTGTCAGCGTGTTGTGGGCGTGTCGGCATCCCGTGCGTGTCGCGCATCCAGGAAAGCGGTCCCCGAACCGTCGCCGCTGGCCTACCCTGGTGCCACCACGCAAGACCGTCACCGTCCCGGGAGGCCCCCAGTGAGCACCACGCCGCACGACCGCACCACCGCCGCACGCGAGCCGGGCGGGGACGACGCCGCGCGCCCGCGCGGCACCCGGGGTCCGGCGGGCGAGCCCCTCGGCTCCCCCGCCCCCGGCGAGCAGCGCGCGGGAGCCGGCCGGGCGGCGCCGTCGCCCGTGGCCGAGGAACGTGCAAGCGCCCCCCGGACCACCGCGGCCGACGACGTCGAGCCCCGCCCCTCCGAACCGCCCCGCACCTCGGAGTCGGCACACGCCACGGGCCAGCAGGCCCCCGTGGACCCGGCCCTCGACAAGCCCGCCAAGCGGGGGGTCTCGGGCACGGTGTGGGCCGCTCTGATCCTCGGGGTGGTCGTGCTGATCCTGCTGCTCGTGTTCATCATCCAGAACAACGTGAGCACCCGCTTCGAGTACATGGCCTGGGAGTTCAGCCTGCCGCTGGGCGTGGCCATGCTGTTCTCTGCCATCGCCGGCGCCCTCATCATGGCACTCGTGGGATCGGTGCGGATCTTCACGCTCGGGCACCGCCTGCGCAAGCTCGAGAAGGAGCGGCAGCGGATCCGCACGGCCGTGTCCGACTGATCCCCCGCCCCCAGAGCCCACGACGGCGCGCGGCCACCTCTCGCGGGGTGCCGCGCGCCGTCGCCGTCCCCGCCGCCCGCTCTCCATGGGCCCTCCACCGCCCCTGGACGGAGGGGACGTGACGGAGGTCTCTCCGGCACCGTGGGCGCAGGTGACCACGGCCGGAAATCCGCGCGGGGACGGGGCTTTTGGCCCGCAGGGCCCGCCTGCGCCGCCCCCGCAGCGGGTAGGCTGGAGGGTAGCCCGGTGACCGTCAATGCAAGGAGTCATTGCTCATGCCCAAGATCATCTACACCGAGACCGACGAAGCACCCATGTTGGCCACGTACTCGTTCAAGCCCATGGTGGAGGCCTTCGCGTCGACCGCAGGTGTGGAGGTGGAGACCCGGGACATCTCCCTTGCCGCCCGCGTCCTGGCCCAGTTCCCGGACCGGCTCACGGATGAGCAGCGCGTCCCGGACACCCTGGCCGAGCTGGGGGAGCTTGCCAAGACCCCGGAAGCCAACATCGTGAAGCTTCCCAACATCTCCGCGTCCATCCCGCAGCTGAAGGCCACCATCAAGGAGCTGCAGGCGGACGGCTACGACCTCCCGGATTACCCGGAGGACGCCTCCTCGGACGAGGCAAAGGAGATCCGCGCGCGCTACGACCGCGTCAAGGGCTCCGCCGTGAACCCCGTGCTGCGGGAGGGCAACTCGGACCGCCGCGCGCCGAAGGCCGTCAAGGAGTACGCCAAGAAGCACCCGCACACCATGGGCGCCTGGTCCAGGGACTCGAAGACCAACGTGGCCACCCTGGGCCACGACGACTTCCGCACCAACGAGCAGTCCGTGGTGATGCCGGCGGAGGACACCCTCACCATCCAGCACGTCACGGACCACGGCACCACGGTGCTCAAGCAGTCCGTGCCCGTGCTCGCCGGTGAGGTCGTGGACGCCACGTTCATGAGCGCCGCCGCGCTGGACGCGTTCCTCGAGGAGCAGGTGGCCCGCGCCAAGGAGGAGGGCATCCTCTTCTCGGCGCACCTGAAGGCCACCATGATGAAGGTCTCGGACCCCATCATCTTCGGCCACGTGGTCAAGGCGTTCTTCAAGGACGTCCTGCAGCGCTACGGCACGGACCTCGAGAAGGCGGGTCTGTCCCCCAACGACGGCCTGGCCGCGATCCTCTCCGGGGTCTCCCAGCTGGAGAACGGCGAGGAGATCGCCGCCGCGTTCCAGGAGGCCATCGACAACGGGCCCGAGCTCGCCTACGTGAACTCGGACAAGGGCGTCACGAACCTGCACGTGCCCTCGGACGTGATCGTGGACGCGTCCATGCCCGCGATGATCCGCACCTCCGGGCAGATGTGGGGCCGCGAGGGCGAGCAGAAGGACACCCTGGCCGTGCTGCCGGACTCCTCCTACGCCGGTGTGTACCAGACGGTCATCGACGACTGCCGAGAGAACGGTGCGTACGATCCCACCACCATGGGCACCGTCCCGAACGTGGGCCTGATGGCGCAGAAGGCCGAGGAGTACGGCTCCCACGACAAGACCTTCGAGATCCCCGAGGCCGGCACCGTTCAGGTGGTCAACTCCGCCGGTGAGGTGCTGATGTCCCACGAGGTCCAGCCGGGTGACATCTGGCGCGCCTGCCAGGCCAAGGACGCCCCTATCAAGGACTGGGTGCAGCTGGCCGCGCGGCGCTCCCGCGAGTCCGGGATGCCCGCCGTGTTCTGGTTGGACGAGACCCGCGCCCACGACCGCAACCTCATCGAGAAGGTCAACACCTACCTCGCGGACGAGAACACGGACGGGCTGGACATCCGCATCCTCTCCCCCGTGGACGCCACCGCGTTCACCATCGAGCGCCTGCGCCGCGGTGAGGACACCATCTCCGTGACCGGCAACGTGCTGCGCGACTACCTCACGGACCTGTTCCCCATCCTGGAGCTGGGCACGTCCGCGAAGATGCTCTCGATCGTCCCGCTGATGAACGGCGGCGGCCTGTTCGAGACCGGTGCCGGTGGCTCCGCGCCCAAGCACGTGCAGCAGCTCCTGGAGGAGAACCACCTCCGGTGGGACTCCCTCGGTGAGTTCCTGGCACTGGCGGCGTCCTTCGAGCACCTCGCCACGCGCTACGACAACGCCAAGGCGCAGGTCCTCGCGGACACCCTGGACCGGGCCACCGGCACGTTCCTGGACGAGAACAAGTCCCCGTCCCGCAAGGTCCACGAACTCGACAACCGCGGCTCGCACTTCTACCTGGCTTTGTACTGGGCCGAGGAGCTGGCCCAGCAGACGGAGGACGCCGAGCTCGCCCAGGCATTCCAGAAGGTCGCCTCCGAGCTGCGCGCCAACGAGGACGCCATCAACGCCGAGCTGCTCGGTGTGCAGGGTTCCCCGGTGAACCTGGGCGGCTACTACTGGCCCAAGCCTGAACTGGTCTCGGGCGTCATGCGTCCCTCCGCCACGCTGAACCGGATCATGGACTCACTCTCCGCCTGAGCCGACCGGGCGGATCCGCGCGGCCTGGTTCCGCTCGGGGTGCGCGGCGCTTCTCCGGGAGCGCCGCGCACCACGGGCAGCATCGGGACGGCGCTCCTGGCACGACAACGCCGCCGCGTCCCCTTCCCGGGGACACGGCGGCGTTCGTTCACTGCGGCGTTTGTACAAGGCACCGTCCGTTCGGCCAGCGCTTGTCCATGACGCTCTTCGTTCGCAACGGGGTCCTGGCGTGACCTGGCCCCGCGCTCACGGGCGCGTCAGGACAGGATGGCCACAGCCGCGTCGTAGTCCGGCTCCTCGGAGATCTCCGGGACCAGCTGCGAGTGGACCACGGTGCCGTTCTCGTCCACCACCACGACCGAGCGGGCGAGCAGGCCCTCCAGCGGGCCGTCGGTCATGGTGACGCCGAAGTCCTCGCCGAACGCGGAGCGGAAGGCGGAGGCGGTGACCACGTTCTCGATCCCCTCGGCACCGCAGAAGCGGCCCAGCGCGAACGGGAGGTCCTTGGAGACGCAGACCACGGTGGTGTCCTGCAGGGCGGAGGCGCGCTTGTTGAACTCACGCACGGACTGGGCGCACACGCTGGTGTCCACGGACGGGAAGATGTTCAGCACCACGCGGCGGCCCGTGAACTCGTCCGAGGTGACCGGCGCGAGGTCCGTGTTCACCAGCTCGAACGAGGGGGCGGCCTCGCCCTCGGAGGGCAGCTCGCCAACGGTGTGGACGGGGGTTCCTTGGAATGCGGTGGTAGTCATGGCTTCATTCTGGTGCGCCACCCAGGGCCTCGACAGGTGCTTACGCCGTGCGCTGAACCGGGCCCGCTGATAGCCTCGATTCCACGGACGTCCCCGTCACGCACCCCACAGGCACTGCGCATCCCAGGAGGAAGCATCGTGAGCCTCAACCCCATGACCGTTGCCGTGACCGGGGCCGCCGGTCAGATCGGCTACAGCCTGCTCTTCCGGATCGCCAACGGCGACCTGCTGGGACGGGAGCGGCCCGTGCGGCTGCGGCTGCTGGAGATCCCCTCCGCACTGCCCGCCCTGGAGGGCACCGTGATGGAGCTGCAGGACTGCGCGTTCCCGCTGCTGCAGGACGTGGAGATCGGATCCGACCCCCACGAGGTCTTCGACGGTGCGCAGCTCGCCCTGCTCGTGGGCGCCCGGCCCCGCGCCAAGGGCATGGAACGTGGTGACCTGCTGGAGGCCAACGGTGCGATCTTCACGCAGCAGGGCCGCGCCCTGAACGACGCCGCCCACGACGACGTCCGGGTGGTGGTCACGGGCAACCCGGCCAACACCAACGCCCTGATCGCGCAGCGCAACGCACCGGACATCCCCGCCTCACGTTTCAGTGCCCTGACCCGGCTGGACCACAACCGGGGTGTGGCCATGCTGGCCGAGAAGACCGGCGCGTCCGTGAACGACGTCAAGCACCTGAGCGTGTGGGGCAACCACTCCGCCACCCAGTACCCGGACCTCGACCACGCCACGGTGGCCGGTCGCCCGGCCACCGAACTTGTCTCTCGGGACTGGGTCACGGACACGTTCATCCCCACCGTGGCCCACCGCGGTGCGGCCATCCTGCAGGCCCGCGGAGCGTCGTCCGCCGCATCCGCCGCGAGTGCCACCATCGACCACGCCCGGGACCTCATGCTCGGCAACCCCCGCGGGGACTGGACCTCCATGGCGGTGGTCTCCGACGGCTCCTACGGCGTGCCCGAGGGGCTCATCAGCTCCTTCCCCGTGACCACCTCCGGCGGGGACTGGTCGATCGTGCAGGGGCTGGAGATCTCCGAGTTCTCGCGGACGCGCATCGACGCGTCCGTGGCCGAGCTGGAGACGGAGCGCGCGGCGGTGACGGAGCTGGGCCTGGTCTGAGGGCCGGGGCTGCAACTGCGGAGCAGGCGCAGACTTTGGCGCGGTTTTCTGCATTTGCTCCGTCAGTGCAGAGGTTCCGGCAGTGCTACGCGTCTCTCGACGTCCTCAACGCCTCCTGAAAGGCCCCTTCCGCGTCCTCCGAGAACGGGACGAACACGACCGTGCCCACCTTCGTGTCCGAGGCCAGGACCGTGTCCACGGCGATTCGCGTGGCACTGTCCATGGGCCAGCCGTAGATGCCCGCGGAGATCGCGGGGAAGGCGACCGACTTTGCCCCGAGCTCGTCCGCCACGCGCAGCGACTCGCGGTAGCACGACGCCAGGATGTCGCTCTTGTCCTTCGTCTTCGCGTACACCGGGCCCACCGTGTGGATCACCCAGCGGGCGGGGAGGTCGTAGCCGTCCGTGGCCACGGCCTGACCGGCCGGCAAACCGTCCTGCAGCGTGGTCTCGCGCAACCGCCTGCACTCGGCCAGCAGCTGCTTCCCGGCGGCTCGGTGAATCGCACCGTCCACGCCTCCGCCCCCGAGGAGCTTGGAGTTCGCGGCGTTGACGATCGCGTCCGTGTGGACCTTCGTGATGTCACCCTTGCGGATCTCGATGTTCATGCGGCCACCCTACTGCCGCTCCCCCGCTCGGAGGGCCCGGCCAGCCCGTGAGAACGCGGCCGCGCTACGTGACGCGAGCCGCGGCCGGGTATCTCGTGCCCCGAGGTTCGACGCCCAGCGGCCACGTGGGAATCACTCGGACGCGGGGCCCACGTACATCCAGCGCTTCGCGCGCCTGGTGAACTCGGAGACCTCGTGCAGGCGGCCCGGCTCGCCGTTGCTCACGTAGGACGCGGTGAACTCGACGACGCCGTGGTCGTCCTCTGCGCCGCCATCCACCACCCGCTCCACGGCCAGCCCCGTCCAGCGGGTCTCCGGGTCAACGGACGTGTCCGTAGGGCGGGTCCGGGGATGCCACGTGCGGAACAGGTGGTCCTCCGCGCCGGTGGCGAACGCCGTGTACCGCGAGCGCATCAGCGTCTCCGCCGTGGCTGGCCACACCTCGTTCGCGAGCGCCGGGCCGCAGCACTCGGGCAGGGACGCACCGGCCGGGAGACCTCCGCAGGGACATACGTTCATGGTGGACGAGCCTACCGCCAGCGGTACGAGGGCTCAGTGTGCAAGCCGTGCAAGCCCGGGGGACGGCATCAATGGCGGATCCCGCAGCCAGAGCAGCCTCGGGCCCGTGCACCGGGCCGCTCCTCCGGCGTGGGCTGGGAGCGCATCCTGCGGGGCGTGGGCACTCACTCGACGGGCGCCGCGGCCAGTGCCAGGGCGTCGTCGAGCATCTGCTCGGTCAGCAGGCCCGTGAAGGTGTTGCGCTGGCTCACGTGGTAGCAGCCCACGAGCCGGATGTCCCGCCCGTCCGGGGTGCGCAGCCATGCGACCGCGCCGTGGCCGAACTTGGGTCTGGGCCGGGGAACCTCCCAGCCCATGCGGGCGGTGGCCGCGAGGACCGTCTGCCACGCGATGCCGCCGAGGGCCAGCATGCCGCGCAGCTCCGGCAGCAGCTCGATCTCGCGGTCGAACCAGCCGCTGCAGGTGGCCTTCTCTTCCGGGGTGGGTTTGTTGGCCGGTGGTGCGCAGCGCACCGGGGCGATCATGCGGACGCCGTGCAGCGCCTGGCCGTCCCCGGCGGTGGAGACGGTCTCGTGCTCGGCGTAACCCGCCCGGTGGAGGGCCGCGTAGACCCAGTCCCCGGAGCGGTCGCCGGTGAACATGCGGCCCGTGCGGTTGCCCCCGTTCGCCGCGGGGGCAAGCCCGACGACGGCGAACCGCGCGTGCGGATCCCCATAGGACGGCACGGGCCTGCCCCAGTAGGGCTCACCGGCGAAGGAGGCGCGCTTGCGCTCGGCCACGTCCTCCCGCCACTCGACCAGCCGCTCGCACGCGCTGCACACGCTGCACAGGGCGTTGAGCTGGTCCACGTCCTGGGCGGTCGCCGCGAGCTCGCGGACCTGCCGCGCGGTGTGCGCCACGGGGGTGTCCGGCGCGGCGGGGTCCTCGGGCCATCCTGTCCCGGGCGGCACGGGCGACGCGAACAGCTGACCGGTCAGAGGGTGTGGCAGCAGCCGCTCAGGGGTCTCGCTCATGGGTGTGCCCTTCTCTCGGTTCTCAGCGTGCGGCCCCCGGGTCCGGGCCGGGCTCGGCAGGGCGGGATCACGACATCGTGGCGCCCCGAGGGTACCGCGCGGCCCGGACGCCACGGCGCGAGCGGCGTCGTCGCGCTCCTGCCGGGCCGCGGGCCCCAGGGCGGGCCCGGCCCAGAACGTGCCGCGCCTCTGGACCGCCGGCGGCGGCCACCCCGGTCAGAGCAGGCTCTGCTCCCCCAGCCGCCGCAGGATCTGACGGCGCCACCGCTCAGGGAACTCGGGGGCGCGGGTCAAGGCCCGCAGCGCGTCCCGGTCGGTGACGCCCGCGGCCATGACGCGCACGACGTCGGCCACGGACACCGCGCCGGACGGCCGGCTCACGAACTCGAACGCGTCCCCGGCGCGGACGTGGCCCTCGCGCCGCACACGGAGGTAGAAGCCCGTCCGGCCGAGGCGTTCCATGTCACGGGGAAGCTCGGCGTCGGCCCAGCGCCGGGACAGCGTGTTGCACGGCGTGCGAGGCTGCGTCACCTGCACGAGCGCCGTGCCCACCTGGAAGACGTCGCCCAGGTGCACACGGTCCTCCGTGGCGCCCCGCAGCGTGAGGTTCTCCCCGAACGCGCCGGGCCCCAGGTCACGCCCCTCGCAGCGCCACGCATCGTAGTGCTCGGCCGGGTAGCAGCACACGGCCTTCTCCGGGCCGCCGTGGTGCACGAGATCTCCCTGCTCGTCCCCGATGAATCCGGACCCGCTCACGAAGACGCGGCCCTGGTGCTCGGTCTTCTCGATCGCCGTGCTGATGTCACGACCGCCCCAGTGCTGCCGACGCACCTCACCCGTGCGCAGCGTGAGGACCCGAGCGTCGGTGACGGTGGGCTGTGGGTTGTCCATGTGGCTCCTGTCAGGGTCGGTGGGCGCGGCTCACGCGGGGACGGGCACGCACTGCGGGCAGCGGGTGCGGGCACCGGAGGCCGTGCACGACTCGCAGCACAGGAACTGGCGGCGGCACTGCGGATCGGCGCAGTTGACGTAGCGCGGCGTGGGCTCGTGGCACTGCGCGCAGCGACCCAGGGAGCGGGCGTCCGGGGAGAACTCCACGTGCATGCGCCTGTCGAAGACGTAGAGGGAACCGTCCCACAGCCCCTCGTTGCCGTAGGCCTCGCCGTAGCGGACGATGCCGCCGTCCAGCTGGTAGACGTCCCGGAAACCGCGGTTGCGCAGCAGCACGCTCAGCACCTCGCAGCGGATCCCGCCGGTGCAGTAGGTGACCACCGGCCTGTCCTTGAGGTGGTCGTAGGCGCCGGAGTCCAGCTCGGCCACGAAGTCCCGAGTGGTCCCGGTCTGGGGCACGACGGCATCCCGAAACCTGCCGATGCGCGCCTCCAGCTCGTTGCGGCCGTCGAAGAAGACGACGTCGTCACGCTGCGCCACGAGTTCGTTCACCTCGCGCGGGGACAGGTGCGTGCCGCCACCCACCACGCCGTTCGCGGTGACGGTGACAGTGTCCGGGGCGTTGAAGGTCACCAGCTCCGGGCGGACCTTCACGCTGAGCCGCGGGAAGTCGTTGCCCACTCCGTCCGACCACTTGACGTCCGCGTGCTTGAACGGGGCGTACTCCCGCAGTGCGCGCACGTATGCCTTCACGTCCTGGATGTCCCCGCCCACCGTGGCGTTGATGCCCTGCTCCGAGACGATGATCCGGCCCGTGACGTTGCACGCCCGCGCGAGGGTGAGCTGCCACAGCCGCACGGCCTCCGGGTCAGCGAGCGGGGTGAAGACGTAGAAGAGCACGATCTTGGGGAGGGCCATGTCCTCACCCTAGAGCAGGCTCCGCTCCACTACTCTGCGAGGGTGGCTCCCCATCCCCCCACGCGGCGGCTGCGTTCCGTCCGGACCATTGCATCCCCCGGCACCCACCTCCCGCCTCGGCGCGTGCTCGGTGACCGGCTGGGTACGCATGACAACGCCCTGAACTTCATCCGCCTGACCCTGGCAGCCCTCGTGGTCGTGGGTCACGGCGCGGTACTGGGCGGTTTCGAGCAACAGCGGTGGCACGACCTCAGCGGCATGGCTGTCAACGGATTCTTCGCGATCTCCGGCTTCCTGATCGCCGGTTCTCGTGTGCGCACCTCGTTCCTCAGCTTCCTTTGGCGGCGGGCGCTGCGCCTGTACCCCGCGTTCTGGGTGGCGCTGCTGACGACGGCGTTCCTGGTCGCTCCCCTGACGGCACGACTGAGCGGGGAGTCCTGGATCGCGGGCCGCGCCGTGGACTACGTCCTCCACAATGCGAGCCTCTCCATCCACCAGTGGGGCATCGAGCACCTGCTGCTCGGGGTGCCGTATCCGGGAGTCTGGAACGGTTCCCTGTGGACCCTGTGGTTCGAGGGCGTCGCGTACCTGGCCGCTGGTCTCGTCCTCTCGGTCGGGATCGTGAGACGGCGCCCGCTGCCCTGGCTCGCGGGGGTGCTCGTGGCGGTGCTCGTGCTGGCGGTCCTGGCGCACGGTCCCCTGGACGTCACCACGAGCCGTTACCTCAACGGCCTGCGCCTGGCCGGTTTCTTCTTCGCGGGGATGATCCTGTGGGCGGCCCGGTCGTCGGTGCCCCTCAGCGCATGGCTGGGCGTGCCCGCCCTCGGGCTCGCGCTAGTGGCCTCACGCTGGGAGGTACCGTACGGCGACATCGTCTCGGCTCTGCCTCTGGCCTACGCCTTGCTGTGGCTCGGTGCCGTGCTCCCGGTCCGGCTCTGCTCTCGCACGGACCGGTCCTACGGCACCTATATCTATGTCTTTCCCCTGCAGCAGCTGCTCGTGGTGCTGGGTGTGCACACCACGCTGGGCTACTGGGGGGTACTGCCTGCTCTGTCTCCTTCTCGTACTGCCGCTTGCGTGGCTTTCATGGACGCTCGTGGAGAAGCCGGCCATGCGGTGGAAGTCCCTGATCCGCTGAGCGTCCGGTCGCGGGCAAGGCGGCCACGCGGCGTCGTCGTCGCCACCCGGCGAGCACCGTTCCTCACCGCCGGCGCGCGTGCCTGCCCTGTCGGGGACGACGTCGCAGCTTGCGCAGGGTGCTCGGGCTCAGGTTCGCCGGGCCGGGCAGCCGCCAGCCGAAGCGCCGCGCGGAGATGCTGACCGCGGCGCTCACCACGATCGCGCCGGCCATGCCCCACGTGGGGTGGCCGAGTCCCGCAAACAGCGCCATGAGGGCGCTCGCGATCAGGGCGCTGGTGGCGTAGAGGGTGTTGCCGCCGAAGATCGCGGGGAGCCGGCCGACGGCGACGTCGCGGATCATGCCGCCGCCCACCGCGGTGACAACGCCCAGCAGGATGGCGGGCGGCCACGCGAGACCGGCCCCGAGGGCCTTGACCGTGCCCGTCGCGGCCCAGCAGCCCACCGAGAGGCAGTCCGCGAGGAAGAGGGCACGGAAGGTCCACGTGCTGCCGAAGACCATGAGGTACGCGAGCACCGCGCCCACGAGCGAGGACGTGAGGTAGGCCGGATTCGTCAGCGCCACGGGGAAGCCCTGCTGCAGCAGCGTGTCGCGCAGGATGCCCCCGCCCAGGCCGGAGAGGATCGCGAGCACCGTGAACCCCACGAGGTCCATGCGCAGCTGCCGCGCCACCACTCCGCCCAGGATGCCGTTGGTCAGCACACCCAGCAGGTCCACGACGTCGAAGACGACGTCCGCCTCGAAGCTCACCGTGCGCCCTCACCTCCCGGTCACGCCGCTCGGCGCCCCGTACAGCATAGGGGGCGGCCTGACGGTGGTCTCCAGCGGTGTCCCGGCGTGACGCGGGCCCGCCCCGAGGGACCGGACGCGGCAGCCCACGGCCGGAACGCTTATGCGTGTCGGCGGGGTGGGCCAGGATGGTGCCATGACCACCGTGCACCCCGGATACACCCTGCTGGACGGCCCGCCCGACGTGGCGGACTACCTGAGACTGCGCCGGGAGACCGGCATGAGCCCCAAGACCGAGGAGCAGGCAGAAGCCGGGACCCACGGGGCGTGGGCAGCGCTGCGCGTGCGCCACGACGCCTCCGGAGAGACCGTGGGCATGGGCCGGGTGATCGGCGACGGCGGGTGGTACTTCCACGTGATCGACATGGCCGTGCTGCCCGAGCACCAGGGGCAGGGCCTCGGCGGCGCCGTCCTGGACCGGCTGCTGGAGACCATCCGCACCTCCACGCCCCCGGGCGCGTACGTGAGCCTCATGGCGGACCGCCCCGGACAGGCGCTGCACGCCGGGCGCGGGTTCACGGACCCTGCGCCGCTGACCAAGGGCATGACCATGTGGCTGGACGACTCCCGTGGCTGAGCCTCCCGCGATTGAGCCCGCCGGGCAGCGGCTCCCACCGATCCCTGCCTCAGAGCTCCAGGGCGAGAATGCGCACGCTGCCCGGGCGCCCCGGTGGAATGCCCCGTGCGGCACGGTGCTCGGCCGCCACGATGGGCCCGTGGACCGTGCCACCGGCATCCGGTATGCACGGGCCGAACGCTATGGACTCCCCACACCGCTGCCCCCGGCCACCAACGTGATCCACGCGACCGATCCGGCACCCGCCTGCCCCCAGCCGCCCATGCCGTTCCTGGACGACATCGTGGGCAGCAACATTGGCGACCTGCCCCAGGACGAGGACTGCCTGCGGGTGTCCGTCACGGTGCCCGCCGGGACAGCGCCGGACGCCGGGCTGCCCGTGATGGTGTGGATCCACGGTGGCTCCTATGCCGCCGGTGCCGGTGACGCGCCCTTCTACGACCCCGCCGCGCTGGTGAGTGAGCAACGGGTGGTCATCGTGAGCGTCACGTACCGTCTAGGGCTGCTGGGGTTTCTCGGCGATGGGAAGGACATCCCCGCGAACCTCGGCCTGCTGGACTTGATCGCCGCACTGCGCTGGACGCGGGAGAACATCGAGGCCTTTGGCGGGGACCCCGGCAACGTCACGGCGTTCGGCCAGTCGGCGGGCGGCGACGCCGTCGCACACCTGATGATCGCGGACGGCACCCGCGGGCTCTTTCGCCGCGCCATCATCCAGAGCTCGCCGTTCGGGCTGCTCCCCGGCCGGGCGAAGATGAACGCCCTCATGGCATCCGTGGCCGCACCACTGGCGAAGGATGCGCCGCTGCCCGCCGTGCGGGCCATGCAGCAGCGGGTGGCGAAGGCCGCCACCCGGTACGGGCTCAAGGGGCAGATGCCGTTCGGACTCCAGTACGGCCAGGCGCCCCTGCCGCCGGAGTCGGAGCTCGACGCCCGCTGGCGCAAGGCCGCCGACCGCGTGGAGGTCCTGGTGGGCAACACCGTCCGCGAGGCCGCGCTGTTCACAGCCCGCATCCCGCCGCTGCTGCGCCGGATGCACAGTCCTCGCGGCGGAGCCCGCGTGGACCGGTTCCTCGTGGCACCGTTCACCCGGCGGATCTACGGGGAGGGTGCGGTTCGCTTCGCCCGTCGGCACGCGCACGCCGGCGGCATCGGCGCGCGGTACGAGTTCTCGTGGGGCGTGGGCCGCAATCCCGTGGCCGGTGCACACATCTCGGAGCTCCCGCTGCTCTTCCCGGGCCACGGGGTCTGGGAGCACACACCTCTCGTGGAGGGCCACACGTGGGCCCAGGTGCTCTACGACGGCGCTCGGCTGCGGCGCGCCTGGGCCGAGTTCGCGCGGGGCCACGGGGCCCACGGGGACGCCCGTGCTGGGCTGCGGGTGTTCGACTTGCAGGACACAGCGGGCGGCGCGGACTGACTCTCAGAAGATTGCCTGGCGGGGTTGCCGCCCCCCGCTGTTCTGCCCCGGCGTGGCTGTCGTTCCAACCCGCGCCGTCCTGACCCCGCGGTGCGCGGAGGATTGCCGCGGCCCCTCAGTCCTCGGGAACGTGGGTGGCGATCCCCGCCGCCCGGGCGATCTCGCCGTAGGTCTGTGCGAGGTTGTCCAGCGAGGAGTGCGCATTGAGGCCGCTGGGGTTCGGTGCCACGTACAGCTCCGTGCCGGACCATGGGGACTCCTGCTTACCCGCGGTGGCCTTGGGACGGTCGAAAGCAGCGCGGTACGCGGTGATGCCGAGGACCGCCACCACCGCTGGCCGCTTCTCGCGGATCAGGGCGTCGAGCCGTTGGGCCCCCTCGTGAAACTCGTCCAGAGTGAGTTCGTCCGCACGGGCCGTCGCCCGGGGACACACATTGCTGATGCCTATCCCCCGACTCATGAGCTGGTCGAGGTCCGCGGGGTCGTAGCCGTCCGCCGCGTGGATCAGTGTGTCGGTGATCCCCGCCCGGTACAGGGCCGGGTAGAAGCGGTTGCCCGGCCGGGCGAAGTGCGCCCCCGTGGCGGCCGTCCACAGTCCGGGGTTGATGCCCACGAACAGCAGCCGCAAGGGGTCCGGCAGCAGGTCCGAGACCGTGCAGTCGCGGTAGGAGTCGAGTTCGGCGCGCGTGAATCCCATGCTGCCCATGCTAGGCCGGACGTCCCGGCACTCAGGCTGTGGGCGGCGTCGGCCCCTTCGACGGCGCACGCCCGGCCCGCACCGCCGCCACGCTCGCGAGGATCACGAGCGTCATACCCGCCAGCTCCGCCGCCCCGAGCTCCTGCCCCAGGATCAGCCACCCCACGAGTGCAGCGGCGGCGGGCGCCATGCTCACGAGGATCGAGAACGTCTCCGCCGCGAGTTCCAGTGCGTACGGCAACGCGGAGGACATCAGGGCCACGGAGAGACCGATGAGCAGCACGTGCGGCCACAGCAGTGCCGCCCCGCCGCTGACGATCCCGAAGGGCGCGGCGAGCACCGCGCCCACCACCATGGCGAGCGCAAGCCCCTGCACTCCGGGGAACGACCGCCCGGCCTGCCGGGATATCAGGATGTAGAGCACCCACAGGAAGGCCGCGCCCAGCGCGAAGAGCACCCCCCGCGGGATCGGGGATCTCCGTTCCGGGACCCACTCCGCTGAGCAGCAGCACACCCGCGAGCGCGAGCCCGGCCCACAGCACCCCGGTGAGCCGACGGGAGAGCACGACGGAGAGGACAAGTGGCCCGAGCAGCTCGATGGTCACCGCGACCCCCAGCGGCAGGCGCGCCACCGCCTGGTAGATGAGCATGTTCATCCCGCCCAGGCTGACGCCGAACGCCAGGACCACGCCGAGGGCCCCGCGGGTCATCCCCCGCAGGGAGGGCCGGACGACGGCACACAGCACCACCGCGGCCATGGCGAGTCTGAGGAACACGGCCCCCAGGGCGCCGATCTCGTCGAACAGGCTCACGGCGATGGCAGCACCCGTCTGGGTGACGAGGGTGGCGGCCACCACCAGGAGCACACCCTGAGCCGTGGAGTCCCGCGCGGAACCGTCGCGGTGCGGGGTGTGCGGACCATGCTCAGCGGTCCGCGAGCAGGAACGTGCGCAGCGCCATGACGACCTCGTCCGGGCGGTCCGCGTGCACCCAGTGGCTGGCGTCCCGCACGGTGATCCGCACGGTCCGGGGGAACAGGGCACGCATCACCGGTGCGTCCGCGTCCTGGATGTAGGGCGAGTTCTCGCCGGCCATCCACAGGACGGGTCCGGTGAAGGTCCGGCCCGCGATGTCCTCCTCTGGCCAGCCGCCCACGTCGTCCAGCTGGTCGTGGAGCAGGTCCAGGTTGGGCTGCCATCCGAAGCCGCCGTCGCGGTGGCGCAGGTTCTGGAGCAGGAAGCCGCGCACCTGTTCCTCGGGGATCTCGGTGCGCAGGGCGGCGTCGGCCTGGGAACGGTGCGTGATGCCCGTGAGGTCCAGGCGCTTGAGGGAGCCGAGCAGGTGCTCGAAGTTCCCGCGGGAGGCCTCCGTGTCCGCCTCCTGGGAGTCCACGGGGGCGATGTCCTCGACCACGAGCCTGCGCACCACGTCCGGGTGGCGCAGCGCCAGGAGCATGGCGACTTTCCCACCCATGGAGTGCCCGAGCACGTCCACGGGCCCGTCCGCGGCGAAGTCCCGGCGCAGCTCGTCCGCCACGGTGTCTGCCATCGCGGCGTAGCCGAAGCTCTCCGTCCAGGCCGAGTCACCGTGGTTCGGCAGGTCCACGAGCAGGCACGTGAAGTCCGGCTGCAGGGCCTTGGCGATGTTCGTGAAGTTTTTGCCCCGCCCGAACAGCCCGTGAAGGAACACGAGGCGGTGCTCTCCGGAGCCGATGAGCGTGGTCTTCAGCGTGGGTTTCGTTTCCTGCGGCACGCCGGTCAATCTACTGCGCCGTCCGTGCGCCACCAAAGCGGATGACAGCGTCGCACGGGGCTGTCACCCGGGCCCGGCGCGCTCGGAGCAGGGTCGTGAGGTGCCGGTGGGCCGCTCGCCGCCGTCGTGAGACCGCGGCGGTGCGACCCACCGGAAGCGTCCTCGGGACAGACCCGGGTCGGTCAGTTCGAGGAACCCTTGAGGCGCTCGATGTGCTCGGAGGCCTGCGCCTTCGTCAGGTCCGCGGGCAGCTCCTCGCCGGCCTGCTTGGCGAGGGTGTCCAGGTAGGACTTCTGCGCGGGGGTCATGGGCTCGTCGCCGCTGACCCACTCGGAGGGGTCCTTCTCCAG